>CALUUV010000016.1 GCA_944324055.1 Candidatus Gastranaerophilales bacterium
TTTGCTAAATCATTCTTTTCTTCTGTTTGTATAATTTTATTAGAGTCTTTAGCTTTTTCAAATACATCATCAAGAAGCTTATTTAATTCCTTAGGTTCAACATCATAAGTTTCTTTTAATTGATAATCAAAGAAATTATCATATCCTTGAGATTTAGCAAATTCATTTCTCATTTTAACAAATTCGACTAAATCATCTGCAATTAAATCTCCTCCTTTAACTTTTGCATCGTATGCCTTTTGTCTTATTTGAGGATCTTTTTCCATTTGCATGATTTTACTTATTTCAGCTTTTGAAACCTCTTTTCCATCAATTTTAGGGACATAAGAATTGTATTTTGCAGCAATTTCATTTTCTTTATCTCTTAAAGCTTTTTTTGCCTCTCCTGCGTTTAATTCTTCATCAAAATCTTTGTAAAAATGTTTTATCTGATTATTTAAATGTTTGTCTCCTAAATCTTGTTTTTGTAATATTGCTAATTCATTATAAATCTGTTCATTTCTATATAACTCTTGAATTTCATCATTAGCCTTTGATGATTTTTCCATGTTTTCTTTGGTACTATTTGTATAAAAATTCCAATCTTTAATTGCAGCATCCAAATACTTAGGTTCTAGTTTTTCACAAAACTCATCTCTTATTGCTATATATTTTTCTTTGTTTTTATCCATGATTATTTTCTCCAAATTAATTTTACCACAAGGAGTGTATCCCTGTAATTGTTCAGATGTAGGATAATTAAGCTTAGAACCGTGGGTTGTTTTAGCTTGGTTTTCTTTTTTATCAATTTTACTTGTAAAATTTTGTCTGTTAATGTTTTGATAAGAAATTTTCATAATACTATATAAAACATTAAAAAAATAAATTTGCTAATCTTTATAATTCTTTTTGCGATATAATTGTTATTATTAGAGTCATGTAGAAGATTGGGGATAATTTATGAAGTTAAAAAATACAACAGCTGAAAATTCATTCAGATATAGTTGGTTAATATCAAGAGCATTTCCTTTTGTAAAACCTTTCTTATTTAGAATATTTTTAGGTGTTATGGTTGCAATACCTGTTGGGCTATTAGATGGTGTAACTGCATTTGCACTAAAACCTTTTATGGATTATGTAATTGGTCAAAAAGATTTACATATGATGTTATGCGGTCATTCAATAGATATTTCTTATTCAATATTAGCTGCAGCTATCCCGTTTGCAGTTGTATTTTTTGCAGCATTTCAAGGTATAATGCGTTATTTGAATGATTATTTAACTGATTGGACTAGCCAAAAAATAACAAACTCTGTAAAAGTTAAATTATTCGCATCTTTGGTTACAATGGATTCAAGCTTTTTTGATGAAAATTCTTCAGGAATTATTTTAACTCGTTATCTTTCTGATCCAGATGTTGCGGCAAAAAACTTTATACAACAAATAAAATCAATTGTTACAAGTTTATTTGGAGCAGGAAGTTTAATTGCAGTAATGCTATATAGCTCTTGGAAACTTGCAGTAGTTGGTGTGTTAGTTTTAGGATGTGCTTTTTTACCTATGGCGTTGATTCGTAAAAAAGTAAAAGAAGCATCTAATAAGGGTATGGTTGTAGGTGGAAATATTACAACTAACTTAAATGAAACTTATTCTGGTAATAAGGTAATGACAGCTTATTCATTGCAAGAACACCAGAAAGAAGAATTTAATAAACAAATTCATGAATCTTTTGATATTGCAATTTCTTTAACTAAGCGTTCTGCTTGGATGTCTCCAATAATGTATTTAATTGCATCTATTGGTATCGCATTTGTATTACATTACGGAATGCATTTAATATTAAGTGGTGAAATGACTGCAGGTAGTTTTGCATCGTTTGTTACTTCATTGTTATTGTTATATAAACCAATGAAGACATTAGGTGGAACATTAACTAATATTCAAACAATATTTGTATCGTTTGGAAGAATATTTGAATTATTTGATATTAAGCCTTCAATTACAAATAAACCTGACGCAGTTTCAATTTCGGGCTTAAATTCATCAGTTGAATTCAATAATGTTTCATTTGCATATGAAGAAGATAATTTAGTTTTAAAAGATATTAATTTACATGTAAATAAAGGTGAAACTATTGCTTTAGTAGGAAATTCTGGTGGCGGGAAATCTACTTTAGTTAATTTATTACCTAGATTTTATGATGTTAAATCCGGTTCTATAAAAATAGATGGAATTGATATTAGAGATATTACTTTAGACTCTTTGAGAAAGAATATCTCAATGGTATTCCAGGATAACTTCTTATTTACAGGTACAATCAGACAAAATATTATGTTAGGAAATCCTGATGCTACTGAAAAAATGCTTGATAATGCAATTAAATCTGCTCATTTGGAAGAGGTTATAGAATCATTGCCAGATGGTTTAGATACAGTATTGGGAGAAAGAGGTACATCATTATCAGGTGGCCAAAGACAACGTGTTGCAATTGCTCGTGCAATGGTTAGACAGAGCCCTATTGTTATTTTAGATGAGGCTACAAGTGCTTTAGATAATAAATCAGAAGCGGTAGTTCAAAAAGCATTAGATGCTTTAATGCAAGATAAGACTGTATTTGTAATTGCGCATAGATTATCAACAATTAGAAATGCTGATAAGATTGCAGTTATTAATGAAGGTCATTTAGTTGAATTAGGTAGTCATGACGAACTTCTTCAAATAGAAAACGGTCAGTATAAGATGCTTTATGAAATGCAATTCCGTAAAGGAGAAGGGGTAAATGAAGGGGTAAATGAAGGGGTAAATGCAGAGGTAGGTATAATATAGAAACTAATGCATTAATATCTCAATAGAATATATTAAGAATTATTACAAAAATCGGAGTTCCTGAAATAGTAAGGGACTCCGATGTTTTTATATTAATAGCGTAGTATAACTATGTCTAAATGTACCTAATATACGGAGAGCAAAATGGTATCAGTAGCTGGTGCTAGTCCAAATCCGAATATGCAAATTCAAGACCCATTGCAGTTTCAAAAATCTGCACAGTCTGGTGTTGCTGATTTTACTCAGTCAATTATGACAGGTGAAAATATTGGTGATGCAGCAAAAGGTGCATTAGAGAATGTTGCAAATAATATTAAGCAGTCAGCAGCAGATGTTGTTAAAACTGTAATAACTCAAGGCTTAAAACGTTTATTCTTTGGTAATGATAAAGCAGATGCGACAGCAGCTAAAGCTAAAGGTGTTACCAATATTGCACAAACAGGAGCCCAAATAACTCTTACTCAACAGAAAGTTTTAACTGCCGGTATTGAGGCATTAAAAGATTTATTAATGACAGGAGAAGTTGATATCAATGCATGTGCTGCAAGGATAAAGGATGCAATAAAAGTTATCGAAGATAAAAATGGTGCTGCTCAAACATTGCAAGAACAAAGAGATGAAGCAATGAAAAGTAATGAAGAAATTGCAGCTAAATTAAAAGAGTATGGTATATCAATAGGTGAAGCAAATTCTGAAGATGGTAGTAAAAATAACCCAGAGACAATAACTATCACTCAAAAAGGTAGTGATGGAAAAGTTATTACTAAAGAAGTATCTCTGGGAGGTAAAAAAGATAAATCAAAAGGCAACGAGGGTTTACCTCCAGAAGTTCAAGACTTATTAAATGAATATCAAGCTAATTCTGTAATTATTTCAAGTATTGATTATCAAATATCATCTATGGCTGCTGAAGTTAATTCAATATCAACACAAGTTACTGCAGATCAGCAAACTATACAAACTGATAAAGAACAATTAACTCAAAATATAAATGCAAAGTCTAGTGAAATATCAACACAAGTCAATGGAGAAATTAATCAAGTTGTAAATAGTGGTAATAATATATTAACAAAAGATGCAACTGATGCTACTGTTAATGCAACTGTCGACACAACAACTGCAGCTGCCGCTCCTGAAATTGCTGCTGCTGAAACTGTAGGAACTTTGGGTATTGGATCAGGTCAAGCTGCTACAATCCTTGCAAATGGTGTCGCTGATGGTTTCGCTGGTGCAATGAGAGCTATGACTGGTTCTTCTGCAGTTGGTGGAATAGTTAAAAATATTACATCTGGTCAAACACTTGACCAAGTCGCTAAAAATACTCTTGTTTCAACTGCAAATAACATGATATCAAGTTCAGTAAATCAGTTAGCTAGTGGTGTACAGATAGGAGAACTAGATGTTGGTGCTTTAGTTGCTCCTGAATTAACTGCAGCTTTAAAAATAGAAAATCCTGATGGAAATCAAGTTCAACAGGCTTAGAGGTAGAATAAGAAATTAATTATGAAATCTGCAATTAAAAGGTAAATTGTAGATTTTATGGCTGCTTGAGTTGTCGAAACCCCAACATCTTTAGCTCCGCCTTTAGTTTCATAGCCTTGTGTTGCACATACATTTGCAATTATTATTCCAAAACAGAATGCTTTAAAAATGCTTATATAAAAATCTCTAGTATTTAGCCATAACCAACAAGATGTAATATATCTGTTAGGGTGAAGACCTATGGTTAAATAGGCAACAATCATTCCTCCTAAAATTCCTGCAACTTCAGCAATTAATGTTACCATCGGGACAGTAAAACCTGCTGCAACAATCCTTGGCGCAAAGTAATATCCAACAGGATCAACTTTTAAGGTTTTTATTGCGTCAACTTGTTCTGTTACTTGCATATTAGCAATTTCTGCAGATATTGCAGTTCCTGCTCTTGCTCCGATTGATAAGGCAACAAATGCAGGGGCAATTTCTCTTATAATTACAACTGTTAGAGTTCCTCCAACATAACTATCAGCACCAGACATTAAAAATTGTTTAGATACTTGTATTGTGATAACTGCCGCTGCAATTATTGATATAATAAGTGCAATAGGTAACGAATCATAACTAATTGCAGCTGCTTGCGTAATCACATGCTCAAAACGCATTCTTCCAGTAAAAATATATTTCATGGATTGAAAAAAGTTTTGAACAGTTTTACCTAAAAATGAAATCATAATGTTTCCTTAGTACTTAGTATATTGGTGTACACCAATGTTTAAATTCACTAACCTTACCTTGAACTATGTTATAGTATAGTTCTTGAATTTTTTTCGTAATTTCTCCAGTTGTGCCATCTCCAATTGTTCTATGGTCAATAGATGTTATTGGCATAATTTGAGCACCTGTACCGCAGCAGAATACTTCATCAAATACATATATTTCAGAACGGTCAACGGCTCTTTCTACTGTTGGAATACCTAGATATTTAGCCATTTCAAGAACTGTATTTCTTGTAACTCCAACTAGGATATCATCAGTTGTATTTGTTGTTACAATTTTGCCGTTTTGAACAAAGCAAAGATTCATTGCAGAACCTTCTGTTACTTGTCCTGCATCATTTAATACTATTGCATCATCAAAGCCTGCAAATAATGCGTCTGTTTTAATTAAAGAAGCATTTGCATATGCGCCTGTAACTTTTACGCTTGGAGGTATTGCATTGTCACTATTTCTTCTCCAGTTAGATACACATACTTTTAACCCTTTACTTGCATCATAATAATCATTAAGAGGTGTTGTGAATAGTAAGAATGAATCTTTATTATTATCTAGAGAAGGTCCAACTTTAATTGATGATTTGTATAATGTTGGACGAATATAAGCATTTTGTCTATATCCATTTTTATTTAATAAATCTTTAGTTATTTGGCAATACTCTTCAACTGTATAAGGAGATTCCATCCACATAACTTTTGCACTTCTAAGCATTCTTTCATAGTGCTCTTTCATTCTAAAAGCATACATTTGATCTTCTTCTTTATTGTAATATGCTCTTATTCCTTCAAAAACACCAGTTCCATATAAAAAAGCATGGGTTCTTACAGGAATAGTTGCCTTATCTGATTCAATGTATTCACCATCTAAAAAAACATATTCAGTCATTGTTTGCCTCTCCCTAATTTACATATAAATTATATGTTTGCCAAATTTTTCTGTCAATCATTTGATTTTTTTTATTGTTTATTAGATACTAAATTAAGTGTACATAATACAATGTTGGAAGTGTAATTTATTATGGGATTAAATTTTCAAGACTTAATTTTAAATTTATCAGCTTTTTGGGCTAAGCAAGGATGTGTAATTCAGCAACCTTATGATATTGAAAAAGGTGCATCTACAATGAACCCTGCAACTTTTTTAAGAGTATTAGGACCAGAACCTTGGTCTGTTGCAATGGTTGAACCTTGTAGACGTCCAACAGACGCAAGATATGGAGAAAATCCTAATCGTTTAGGACATTATTTCCAATATCAAGCAATTTTAAAACCTTCACCTGATAATGCTCAAGAACTTTATTTACAAAGTTTAGAAGCAATGGGTATTGATTTATCTAAACATGATGTTCGTTTTGTTGAAGATAATTGGGAATCTCCAACTTTAGGTGCTGCAGGTGTTGGCTGGGAAGTTTGGCTTGATGGTATGGAAATTACTCAATTTACTTATTTCCAACAAGTTGGTGGTTTAGAAATTAAACCAGTGGCTTTGGAAATTACATATGGTCTTGAACGTATTGCTATGTATCTTCAAAATAAAGAATCAGTATTTGATATCATGTGGAATGATACATTAAGATACGGTGATATTTATCTACAAAATGAAATAGAACAATCAAAATATAATTTTGAATATTCAAATGATAAAGCATTATTTGGACTTTTTGATATTTATCAACAAGAAGTTGATAATTGTGTAAATGCTGAATTAGTATTACCTGCATATGATTACGTTCTAAAATGCTCTCATACATTTAATTTATTAGATGCAAGAGGGGTTATTAGTAAGGATGAACGTATAAATTATATTAACCGAGTGAGAACAATGGCAGCAGCCGTCGCACAGTTGTATGTAAAACAACGTGAAAATCTTGGTTTCCCATTATGTAAGGTAAAATAATTATGGCAAATGAAAAAAAACAAAATTTATTTAATAACTTTTTTACAAAAATTTTAACTAGAAAAAATCCTGATGAAATGCTTCAAGAAGCAAGCAAGGCAGGATTTCAAAAAACATTAGGCGCAATTGATCTAATTATATTAGGTATTGGTGCAATTATTGGTTCAGGTATTTTTGCAATTGTAGGTATTGCGGCAGCTGGTGGAAATGAAAGCCTTGGTGCTGGTCCAGCTCTTACACTTTCTATGATTATTGCAACAATTGCTTGTATCTTTTCAGCTCTTTGTTACAGTGAATTTGCTACAATGATTCCTGTTGCTGGTGGTGCTTATACTTATACTTTTGCAACATTAGGCGAATTTGCTGCTTGGATGGTTGGTTGGGTATTAATGCTAGAGTATGCAGTTGGTTATATCGCTGTTGCTTGTGCTTGGTCTAACCATTTTATGCAATTAGTTAAAGGTTTTGCGTCTTATTTACCAAATTGGTTAGTAAATCCACCTCTTTGGTTAATTAATGATTATAAAGGTGCTGTTCACCAAATACAGGCTGCTGGTGGTGATCCTAATACAGTGATTCCTCATATTGCTGGAATTCCTGTTGCTGTAAATCTACCTGCTTGTATTATTGTTGCGATAATAACATCTATTCTTATAAAAGGTACAAAAGATTCTACAAAAATGGCAACAATTATGGTTGCGATAAAGTTAGCTGTAATTGCATTATTTGTATTAGTTGGAGCTTTTTATGTAAAACCTGAAAATTGGGTGCCTTTTGCTCCTAATGGTATGAGTGGAATATTTATGGGCGCATTTATAATATTCTTTGCTTATATTGGTTTCGATGCTCTAGCAACAGCAGCAGAAGAGTGTAAAAATCCTCAAAGAGATTTACCAATTGGTATTATTGGTTCATTGATTGCTACAACAATCGTGTATGTTTCTGTTGCATTAGTTTTAACAGGTGTCTACTGTACATCATCACATAATATTGATCCTGGTTTTTTAAAAGCTCCTATGGCTTATGTTATGACTATGGTTCATCAAAATTGGGCAGCAGGATTAATTTCAATAGGTTCTTTAGCTGGTTTAACATCAGTATTATTAGTATTGCAACTTGCAGCTACAAGAATTTTATATGCAATGAGTAGAGATAATTTCTTACCTACATTGTTCCAAAAATTACACCCTGTTTATAAAACACCTCATGTTTTAACATTAATTGTTGGTGTTGTTTGTATGATTGGAACAATGACTTTAGATTTAGATGTTGCAGCTCAATTATGTAATTTTGGTACTTTCACATCTTTCATTATTGTTTGTGTGGCTGTATTAATCTTAAGAAAAATTGATCCAGATAGACCAAGACCATTCAAGGTTCCTTGTTCTCCATTGTTGCCATCATTAGGTATATTATGTTGTGGTGGATTAATGATTTATTCAATGCAATCATTAACTTCTTCAGCATTAATGTTCCCTGTATGGTTATTAATTGGTATTGCTATCTATTTGCAATATGGTTATGTAAAAAATAGAAAAATCGAAATGAATAGAATAAAAGTTGAAAATGTTGAAGAAAAAGAACTCGTTAATCAGTAATTTATTAAAATGTAAGTCAGCAGATGAGTTAATTGATGCTGGGAATAATTCAGAATTAAAGAAAACTTTAAATGTTTTTGATCTTATAGTAATTGGTATTGGTGCTGTTGTTGGGACTGGTATATTTACTATTATTGGAAGTGCTATTCAAGACACTGCTGATGGTGCAGGAGCTGGACCTGCAGTTATAATTTCAATGGTTTTAGCTGCTATTGCAAGTTTGTTTTCTGCATTGTCATATTCTGAAATTGCAGCTATGATGCCAGTTGCCGGTAGTGCATATACATATACTTACGCTACTATGGGTGAGTTTATGGCTTGGATGGTAGGCTGGATTTTAATGCTTGAATATGCGATTGGTAATATTACTGTTGCGAGTGCTTGGACAGGTTATTTTGTCCAATTCTTAAAAGGTTTTAAGCATATTTTACCTGCTTTTATAGTTAATTCTCCTATATGGTTGAGAAATGATTATAGAACAATATATGCAATGTGTGATAAATATGCGTGGAATGCTCATGATAAGATGCCATTTTTGCACTTGTTTAATTGGGATATTCCTATTGCGATAAATTTACCAGCTATTTTAATAGTATTATTTTTAACAATTTTATTAATAAGAGGTGTTAAAGAATCAACTAAATTTGCAAGTATTATGGTTGGTGTGAATATGTTTATTATTCTGTCTTTCATTGTTGTTGGTTCTTTCTATGTTAAACCTGAAAATTGGACTCCATTTATGCCAAATGGTTTTGATGGTGTGTTCATGGGGGCATTTGTTATCTTCTTTGCTTATATTGGTTTTGATGCAATTTCAACTGCAGCTGAAGAAACAAAGAATCCTCAGAGAGATTTACCTATTGCAATTATGGGTACATTAGTTCTTTGTACATTATTATATGTAATGGTTGCTCTAGTTTTAACAGGTATTATTCCTTTTAATCTAGTTGATACACAAGCTCCATTGGCTCATGCTATGAGAGTGATTGGAAAAGATTGGTATGCTGGATTAATTTCAGTAGGTGCGTTGTGTGCATTAACATCAGTATTATTAATTTATCAATTAGGTACTACAAGAATATTGTTTGCAATGAGTAGAGATTCATTTATTCCTAAATCTTTAGTTGCTATTCATAAAAAATATAAAACCCCTCATGTTTTAACATGGTTATCAGGTTTAGTTGTAATGGTTTGTGCGCTATTTATGGATTTGAATATTTCTGCTGAATTATGTAACTTTGGAACATTTACATCATTTATTATTATATGTTTAGCTGTATTAATTTTAAGAAAAACAGAACCAAATAGAGAAAGACCTTTTAAAGTTCCTTTCTGCCCTTGGTTCCCTATTCTTGGTATTTTGACTTGCGCATTATTAATGTATTGTAAATTTAGTGCTAAGTCAGAATCTTCATCATATTTCTTGGTATGGCTACTTATAGGTATTGCGATTTATGCTGGATACAGCTATAAAGCAAAACGTCTTGAAGAAGGATTAAAAGAAGAAGAAAACTCAAATTCATAAATAATAATAAATTTAATTAAATTGAGTAATAATAATCTCTAATTAATTTTGCATCACCTTCAATATTAGGACTTTCGCAAACAATAGCTCCTTTTACATCAAAATCTTTGAATGCTTTTAGTAAGTCTTTGTAGTTGAAGTCTGATTCTTCAAAATTAAGGTGTTGCTTTTCGCCTTTAGCAGTGTATTCAATTCCGGCCATATGAGCGTGGAAATTCTCTAGAGGTTTTTTGTCTTCTAATTCTTTACCTATTTTTTCAAATATTTGAGCAAATTCATCATAAGTATTAGATATTCCATTGTATCTAGCGTGTAGATGTGAAAAATCTACACAAGGAAGTACATATTCAAATTCTTTTGATAGGTTTATAATTTCTTCTAAATCACCCCATTGAGTTGCTTTACCTGTTGTTTCTGGTCGTATCCATACTTTTACATTATTTTTCTGAAGGATATCTTGAATTATTCCAGTTTGGGTTTTAATTGTTTGATAAACTTTTTCTTTATCCATACCCAAGTAAAAACCTGCATGGTATGTAATAGAAAAAGCGCCAACTTCTTGAGCAATAGTAGCAGTTTCAACAATCCTATTTATACTTGCTTCAATTTTTTCTTCTTCACGAGCATTTAAATTAATATAAAAAGGTGCGTGAATTGTTTTTACCATTGGGCTGTTTTTTACAATTTCTTTACTCGCATCGCTTATTCTTACGCCTCTAACAAATTCAAGTTCTAATCCGTTTAATTCTAAATCTTCAAGGATTTCAAATGCTCTTGCATAACCTTTATTACCTGTTTGTATTGGCATTCCGGCTGTCAAAAAATTAAGTTTATCCATTAGTAAAAACGTTCTCCTTTTTTAGGTTGTATAAATTTGATAAAGTCTTTTGAGTCTCCAATAAATAGGCTTCCATATTGCATAATTGTCAAAGCAATGCAATCTTTTGCAGTTTTTATGATAACTTTGTCGTCTTTAATGTCAACTATTGTACCATTTTCAATGCTTTCAGAATAATGTTTTTTGATTATTTCTGCTTTCATTACTTTGATAATGTTTTTTCTAAAAAATGTTGTAGCCAAAATAAATGGATTTAATGCTCTAACAAGTCTTTCAATTTCTACTGCTGATTTATTATAGTTAATTAAAGTTTCTTGGTCGCTTACTGTTGGTGCTTTAGGGTATTCTCCTTCAGCTTGTGCAATTCTAGGTAGCTGACGTTGTTCATATTCTTTTAATGCTGCCAATAATAATTGGATACAAATATCATTAGTTTTGTTAAATATCGTTCCCATTGTTTCTTCTTTTTCAATAGGACATCTAGACTGGAGTATAATATCACCTTTATCAAATTCTTCGCTCATATAATGCAAGGTTACACCAGTCTCTTTTTCATTATCCATAATAACTCTAGAATATGGGTTTGCACCTCTATATGCTGGTAATAATGAAGGATGCAAGTTTATGAAACCATCTTTTGTTGAATCAAGTAATTCTTTAGGAATTTTGTAGTTAAAAGAGCATACAACTGCTAAATCAACATTGAGGTCTTTGATTTGTTGTATTAAATCTTTAGATTTTAAATCCGTATATGGTATGAAGTTTAATTGTTTATTTTGTACGAATTGTTTAAATGCTGAATACATATGGTGGTCTGGCTTTGGCCCCATAACACCAACAATATTTATACCGACTTGGCAGCAAGCTTCTAGGCAAACAAATGCCATATCAGGAATCCCTATAAATAAAATTCGTTTATTAAACTTTTGCATATACAGTTAATTCTTTCATTAATTCAGAACAATATTTTACCATTTCTTTGCAGTGTTCTCTTCTCTCTGCTGATTTGAATTCATAACCTTTAGATAGAACTCTACAACAAGTTGCAGGGAATTTCTCTTTAAATCTTGTGATAAATTCAGCGGCTAATTGTTTTGCTTTCATTTCATTGCCGTATTTATTATTTTTACCATATAGAGTACTAATTACCATCATTGCTCCAGATATTGCACCGCATAAGCATCCAGAACTTAATCCCGCACAAAATGCTGTTGCAACCGGAAGTAATGATTTATCACATATTCCTAAGTCAATTCCTTCCATAACCAAGCTTTCAGAACAAGAATATCCATTTTCAAAATGTTTTAGAGCTTCCATAATTTTGTCCTTTCATTTTATTTATAGGATATCACAATAATAACCATTTTTATAACGTATTTACAAAATTACATATTCATTATTTAATATCCTTATGAAAGATAAATTTTGGTTAATTATAATATCAATTGCTCTGGTTATAGTTTATGTTGTTGATTATAAATTAGATAAAGCCAATTCAACAGAAGAAGATTTGATTAAGACTATAAAGAACAGAGGCTATATTGTTGTTGGTGTTAAAACTGATACTAGACCATTTGGTTATATTGAAAATGGTAAGAATGTTGGTTTTGATGTTGATATTGCTAGATATATTGCAAAAGATATTTTACATGACCCTACTAAGGTTAAATTTGTTCAGGTAACTCCATCAAATAGATTGTATTTGTTAAATGTTGAAAAGGTTGATATTGTAATTGCAACGATGACAATAACTCCAGAGAGAAGATCAATTATTGCTTTTTCTAAACCTTATTTTGTTGCAGGACAAGCTGTTTTAGTTCCTGTTGGAAGTAAAGTTAAAACATTAGGGGATTTAGATGATAAGAATGTTGGTGTTTTATATGGTTCAACTGCAGAAAAAAATATTAGAATGATTTTGCCATCTGTTAATGTACTAGGTTACAAAACATATCATGATGCTTATAGTGCATTAAAAGCTGGTAGGATTGCAGCTATTACTTCTGATGATACAATTTTGCGTAGTTATGCTCTAACTGATAGTTCTGTAAAACTATTGCCTAAAAGATATACAAGAGAACTTTATGCTATTGGTGTTAGAAAAGATGTAGAATCAAGAAGCTTACTTAAAATTATTAATATTAATATTTCTAATATGGTTAATGATGGTACTCTTACTTCTTTAAAAAGAAAATGGAAACTTAATTAGCTAAACTCTTGTTTCTTTTTCATATTAATACTAAAATTATATAGAGAGTAGCTTATTTTTTAAGGTTTTGTATATGAAAAAAATATTTATTATATTAGGGGTATTAATAATAACTGGGTTTGTTTTTTGTTTTATACCATTTAGTGTAAGCAATTTTATTCCGGTTCTAAAGTCTCAAATTGAGCAACAATATGGCATTGCTATTGATACTAATAAACTTATTTTAAAGGTTGGCCCATCAATAGTTGTGAAGTCGCCTAATGTAGATTTATTATATCCTGATACTAAGAAATCTTTTGCTAATATATCTGGTTTAAAGATAAAAATTGCAATACTACCATTGATTAAGCATGAAGTTAAAATTAAAGATGTACGAATTGATAACTTTACTGCTGATTGTGAAATTGATAACAATGGGAATTTAATACTACAAAAATATTTAAAACCTGTAAATAATTTGAATATAATATCGAAAATCAGATTAAAACATTATAAATTCAATGTAAAAAATCATGATGAATCACAGTATTCATTTATTGGCTCTGAGTTACTAATTTCAGATTATAAACCTAATAAGCATTTAAAAGTTGCAGCAACTGGTAAGTTATTTATTGATGATATTAATCATATTAATTATGACCTATCAATTATCTATGATGGTATATTATTCTCTGATAAGAAAATTGATATAATCGACTTTTTAGAGCAGGTTAAAAGCCAACAAGCTCAAGCTAGTATTGTTGCGGATTTGAAAATTAAGTTTAAAGATAAAAATTTAAATGCTGATGGTACATTAAGTATTGATAAATTAACCTTTATAAAAGATGGTAAAAAATTACCTTATAGTTATGCGAATTTTACAATGTTAGGGGATAAAACCTCAATAGCATCTGCAATATACACAAATGCTATTGATAAAATATCTGTAAATGGTTATTTTACTAATTCTGATAATCCATCTTTTAATATTTCAGTAAAATCTAATAAGATCAATTTAAAAGATTTGTTCTATTTTGCTAGATTATTCTCTGATATTTCAAGTTTAAATCAAATTAAAGATATTGATGGTACTTTATATTCAGATTTTACATTAAAAGGAACATTTAAACGATTAAAGTCTAATGGTATATTCAAAGTTAATAATGCGAATATTATAACTGATACTTTTAAAATAAATAATTTGAATGCTGATATTGATTTTTCTGGAAACCATATATTAATTAAAACTGCAAAAGCATTTGTTAATAATGCTCCAGTTATAATAACAGGTGATATAATTTCAAATAAATTAAATATTAATTTTATTGTAGATAAGTTTCAGATTAAGAATCTAAATTATCAAAAAATCAAAATTAAAAATGCTGTAATTTCGGTTTTTGCAAATGTTTCTGGTAGCTACAAAAATATTGTACCTAAAATAGAAACTAATATTGTAGGTTGTAATGGTTATTACGAAAATATTAGATTTAGATTAAATAATTTGAATTTTAAATCTATAAATAAAAATTCAGGCGATGTTAAGTTATCACATTTGATTTTAAATGTTCCTAACATGCAGGCTGTGACTATTCCTAAATTGAATGCAGTTATATCTGACGCTGATATAAATATGGATTTATTTAGTATTTATTCAGGTAAAACAAAGTTAGATTTCTCTGGTAAAGTATTAAATTATAATAATGATAAATTAACTTTTTCTATTAATGGTAGTGGTTTTGCAAATCCAAATGGTATTTTTAATATTGCAGAACTTGATAATATTTATCCTGTTTATATAGAAATTAATGGTGATAAAAATAATCAATTTATAAATTTGCAAGCGTTGCAACAAAAATCATCTGCAAAAATTTCTTTTGGAACTCCTGTTATAGTAAATCTATCAGGTAAAATAGATTCAAATGAATTAAAAATTATTGATGGTAGTATTAATTCTTATAAAGGTCTTTTTTCAAATAACCTTAAAAAGAATATTGCATCATCAACAAAATATTGTTTATTAACTGGAACTATTAATAATATAAAAAATCCAGAATTGAAAAATCTAAAATTAAACTTTTTAAAAACTTGTCCTCTAAATGTATATCATTATGTAGTTAAGGTCGGAGGAAATATTGTAATTAATGGTAATATAAAAAATCCGGAAATTATTGGAAATATAAAATTACCAATCGTATCAGATAAGTATGGTTGTTTGACAGCTAAAAATATAACACTTTCATTGACCAAAAATTTAATTAATTTTGATTGTGCTAGTGTAAAAATGTTTGATAGTTTGTTGAGTTTTGTTGGAACTGCAGAAGCTAAATTGTCAAAAAACTTACATGTTAAATCGATTAATATAAAGTCAAAAGAATTAGATTTAGACAATTTATCATTAATGTTATTAATGGCTAAAGATACAGGTATGACTTTAGCAATTGATAATGGAACAATGTTTTCAGAAAGTGTATTAATTCAAACACCAGTAGAAACACTTCGATTAACAGATTTAACATCTAATTTCTCTCTATTGAATAATAAGATGGATGTAAATACTTTAACTGCAAATTTATATAATGGTAAAGTTGCAGGTAAGATATCCCTTAATATATCAAATGGTACATATGATGCATATATTCAAGGTCGTGGGGTTAGTGCTGGGCCAATTATGAAGTCTATGACTCATTTAAAAGAAACAATTGCCGGGAAATTAGATTTTGATATGGATGTAGAAAGCTCTGTTAAGTCTAAGTTTATAAAGAATGGTAATATAAAATTTATAATTAAAGAAGGTCAAATGAGCATTTTGGGTAAAGTAGAACATTTACTTTATGCTCAAAATATAGTTGCTGATAATATGGCTAAAACTTCACTTGCTGTCGTTTCAAGAGCAATTTCTGCAAAGGATACAGGACTATTTAAATATTTGAACGGTATTGTTGCTATTAATGATGATATTGTAACAATTAAATCAATGAAAATGTTAGGGCCTAATATGAGTTTATATATAACAGGTCACTATGGTTTAATGTCAAATATAGCTAATGTTACAGTTCTTGGACGTTTGTCAAATACCTTAGTATCTTCATTAGGCTCTTTTGGAACCTTCACAATGGATAAATTCCGTATAGCTTTACAAGGTGAAGCTGATGAGGAGTATCGAATTCTGCAAAATGGTATTGAAAACATTCCTCAGTTGCCACAAAGAAATACAAAGGAATTTAAGGCTGTAATTTCTGGTCCTTCAGAAAGTAAATCATCTGTAAGATCTTTCATGTGGATTTCTGAATCAGAAAAAGAATATAGAACTAAAGAGGTTATACCAACTAATGTTGGAATTCCAAGCTTTATTGATAAACTTCCTTATTAGTTTGTGATGAAAATATATCTATAAGATTATCTATTGTTTGGTATATTCTATCATCAGTTGAGTTGTTATTTATATTATTAATGTTTTCTTCCATTGGTTTTATTCCCTGTTCCAATGCTAATTTTTGCAACGCTTCTTTAGGGGTTTCAGATGTTATAATATTTTCTTTAAATTTATTTATATCAAAACTCAATTCTTCATTAGGTTTTAGATTTTGATTTATATTATTGATTACATTTACAAAATCTTTTTTATAGTCAATTGGTGTATATTCATCTTTTTGTGTAAAAACGTTAAAGACTTTTAGTGAACTATCCCATTTATTTTTATGTTTTGCTAGGATATTTACACTTTCTACTAGAAATTCAGAACGACCGTATGGGGAAGACTGGTGATTTTTGTATATATTGAATCCAACTTGATTTGACATTTTTCTCCAAGCATTTTCAATTTCTGAATTTGCTTTTAAAATATTTTTTATATCTTTTGAATTAAATATATATTTATTAAATTGTGGACTTTCGTTGCGTTTTTCAAAATCCATATCAACAAATTCGTTTGGAAGTTTAGCTTCTTGAGCAAATAGTTTATCAAGTCTTGTGTATCCCATTTGTTCAATATAATTATTTGTTACTTCTCTTACGTTATCTGAGGTTTCTACAATTTTAATTCCTTTTGTATTTTTAAGAGAATCTATTTGTTCTCCATTTATAACTTTTAGTGTTCCTTTGGGAACTCTTTTAGAATATCTTACGATTACTGTTCCTTCTGGTAATTTTACTTTGTTTTTTATATAGAAATCTTGAGGATGTCCTCCTAATATATTCTCTGCTGGGTTGTTTTTTAATAGCTTATCAAATGGTGCGATGATTCCTACTGGTTTATTATTCCATTCTAGACCTAATTTGTTAGGAGGTACTGCTTGATTAAATGCAAAGTGTATTGTATTTCTTAATTTTCTTAATCCAATTCTATCTTTGCTAGCAATTTTAGTAGAAAGTATTTCACCATTGACAGGTAGATATTTAGTCATATGAACAAGTACAGATTTTTCAGGAGTGAAATCTGCCAAATTTTTCATCTTATTATTTGGTGTAGATGTAAAATTTATATTCGCACAACTAACTAATGATATCATATTTAATTAATACCATTTTTTTATAAAAGTTGCTATTTTGTAAGTTTTTTTTACATTTAAAATATTATTTATTAACGCAAGTCTAAAATTTCTTGTGCTTGTTTATATGTAAGAGGTTTTGGCCCACCTAAAATGTAAGTGTTTAAAACAACTTGTGCATATTGTTCTGCTAATTCAAGTTTTAGATATGCATCTTTAAGAGATCTGCTACCAATTATAGCACCGTGATTAGCCATTAGAATACAATCGTAGTCTTTGAAATATTTAGCAGTATTCGTAACTAAATCTTGTGAAGATGGTAGTCCATATTCAGCAAGAGGAATACCTTTGAAGTAATATATGTTTTCAGCCATTACAGGAGCAAGTAAGTCTTTCCCTGCAGATGCAAAAGCACTTAGGTATGGCGAATGTACGTGTATTATAAAATTGATATCTTCTCTAATTTTATAATATTCAATGTGTAATTTTTTTTCACTAGAAGGTCTTTTATTTGGAGTTAATGAGTTTCCATTAAAATCCATTAATACAAAATCAGATTCTTTTAAATGAGCATTAGCGGAGCCTGCAACTGTAATAAGGATTTTATCTCCAACTCTTGCAGAAATATTTCCTGAGTATCCTGGGGTATAGTCTTTGTCACCCATAACTTTTCCGATTTTGATAATCTGTTGAGTTAATTCTTCAATACTAATGTTAGATGTCATCGATGTTTTCCTTTATATCTTCCACTACTGCTTTGGTTAATATTCCGTTTCCTGTATCCTTTTTCTTTGGAAGCTCATGAGCTGCTTGATATAGCGCTTCATTTTTTGCTTTTTGTTTATTAAAGTTTTCAGGATTTTTTATAACCATCTTTTCATAATCAACTGTTGTTCCTTTTGGATCTACTGCAAGAACCATATTTATAAATGCATTTTGTCTTACAAAGTCATATCCGAAATTCAATTTTACGTCTTGTGGTCCAACACTTGCATAAAAAGAACATTCTTGGAATAGTTTATCATTATATGTGTCATCCGTCAATGTTACAGAGCCTTGCCAAGCTAAAACTAAATAAGGACATACCCTTAGATATTCTCTGAAATAAACCATTGATCTACCATATCTGTAAGCATCAAATACTGGTATTGGAGTATTATCATCATAAGCAGATTGTAGATAGCCAATATCTTGCATCCAACGACGATATTGAATATGCCAGTTAGGACCAACTCGTCCAATCATTTGAGTATCACCAGTACCATATAAACTTGCAGCTCCTTCAAAGTTAATACCTAAACTTGTATAGAATTGGTTTTCTTCATTTCTATAGCTAAAGAATGGCTGCATTAATCTTGCCATATAACGAAATCTTGTTGTTCCAATATCATATCCTTTTAATCTTCCATAATAATTATCTTCATACATATCTTGGAAGTAACCGGCACTTACACGATGTTCATAAGTTGTGTTGTATTTCTTTGAAATAGGATTCCCTACATATTGTTTTTTATAAATGAAGTCTCCACCGTATTTAGGCATCCTTCGTCCTAAGAACCAGTCATCAGTATAATCGTATGATGCGTATACGAATTTTAAATTATCATCAAGTCTTTGTTCGCCTCGAACAACTATTTTACTTTGAGATGTTCCATAACTAACTTGAGTTTCGTTTGTTGCACTCCAAAATCTAGCAACACCACCAACTCCAATTCTTTCTTTGTAGGTTAGCGCAGGTATTAATTTTAATAAACAACCTTTTGGAAGTTTAACAACAAAACCAGGACCAATATACATACCTAAGTATCTTCTTGAACCAAGTTCTGGATAATTACCTTCAACAAAATCGTGGCCTTTATTTGTATAAACTGTTAATCTCGGAATTTTTAATACAGTTTTACCACCACTTGTTATTTCTGCTTTTCGTAATTTTAATGTGTCTAAGTTTTCTTCAGAATTAATTATAATTTCGTTTGCTTTTATTTTGAAAATCTTTGATTTACCGTCAGTGATATGTCTTTGTTGATCTTCTGGTATTTCCATTGTTCTCATGTATTGTCTAGCATCAGGCCCACCGCTTGTTCTAAACATTAGTGGTTGGCTATTTTCAACATCAATTTTACCTTTTACTTGAGTGATAATATTCCTTTGAACATATCCTTCTTCTGCGGTAATTTTTATTTCAGGGTTTTGGGTTATTGGTTTTTCGATAAATATACTTTCTTCATTTAAATCAATATCAATTGATTCGCCATAAGTTTTTTGTCCACCCTTAGTTATTACAACATTTCCATCTGCATGCATTTTATTTGAGTTTTTATCAAATGTTAAAATATCCGCAGTAAGTGTTGTTCCTTGTTGTGGGAATGTAACAAGAACATCTCCAGTTGCAGTCATTAGACCGGTTTCTGTTAAATAGTCCATGTGTTTACAATCGATAGTAATTTGAGTTTGTTGAGCTTCTTTAGCTTTCTTATCTCTTTTTTGTTTTGCGTTTTTGTAATCGTCAGTTTCATAAAATTGTTCTTCAACAACATCTTGATTTTCTATGTTTTCATCAAGATTTTTTTCTTTTAATTTTTTTTCTTCTTCTTTTTGGTATCTATATGCTTTAATTTTTAATCTAATGAGTTTTACAGGAGGAATAGTTCTGTTAGGATTATTATATTTTTCTTTATCTCTTTCTTCTTGGCTTTGCATTGGTATAAATTTACCATCTTCTCCAATTACTGGATCACCCCAAAAGTTATCACCAGTAAAATCAGATGCTTTTTCTCCTATTGCAAATACTGGCAATGTGCTTGCTAGTATAATTATTGCTAATATTATTATTTTATTTCTAAAAATCTTATTCAATTAATTCTTCCTATATTAAATATAATTTAATGGATTTCTTGGTTGTCCATTTACACGAACTTCAAAGTGACAATGAGGTCCAGTACTATAACCAGTAGACCCTTCTCTTCCAACTTGTTGACCACGTTTTACAACTTGCCCTTTAGATACACTGATTGAACTCATATGAGCATATAAAGTTGTAATAGGTTGTCCTCTAACAATACCATGGTCTAATATTACAACTTGACCATAACCACCGTACCAGCCAGCGAATATAACTCTACCATCATTTGATGCTCTAATAGCACCACCGTTTGGTCCCCCAATATCGATTCCTGAGTGGAAAATTCTGCTTTTGAATATTGGGTGAATTCTATATCCAAAAGGTGATGTAATAGGACCAGAAATAGGTTTTATAAAACCAGTTGTTACAACTGTTTTAGTTCCGGAACTAGGTTTTATATTCGAAATCATCGCTTGGATACTAGCAGACTGTCTTGCTAATTCTCTTTCAGAACGTTCATAATAATTTCTATTTGTTTTTAGCTTATGAATCATTTCTTGGTTTTGAGCAATATTTGTTTTGATAATTTTCTGTTGGTTATTTATATCGTTAATAGTTGCTGCAAGACTACGTTTTTGTTGTTCTATTTGTGATCTTAAAGCTAGGATTTCTGAAGCTTTTTGTCTAGCCATTTGTAATCTTTTATAGTCTTCTTTTACAACAATACTTTCAAAATGAAGTCTATCAAAGAACATATTGATATCAGACGATGATAATAATAATTGGAAAAATCCGGTTCTTTGTGATTTAAAAATTTGTCTAATTCTATCTTTTAACTCATTATCAAGGTTTACAAAGTCTTGATTTGCTTGTCTTAATCTTTGTTCTAAAGAAGCAAGTTCATCTTGTTTTCTTTGATATGCGATTTTTGAATTATTTAATGATTGTTGTGTGTTAGCTAATTTTTTTTGGTTCTTATATAGTTTGTTGGTTTCTAAATTTTCTAATATTCTAAAATGTTTAGCTTTAGCATGTGCTTGTGCTTGTTTCTTTTTAATTGATTGAATTTGAGCATAGCTAGAAGCGTTACTTGCATAGCAAAATGTTTGTATCCCTGCGGAAAACAAAACGCTAAATATTAATGCTAAACAAATCTTTAATTTCATACTATTTTACCAATAGAGGTAGTAACATCAGCCCAAATGTCCAAGCAATAAATGTGATTGCGATTATTAACACAATAGCTTTTTGATGTTTTCTAAAAAATTCCATTTAAACCCTATCTCCCACTTTGTATCTTATTTTACTATTAAAATACTTATATTGCAAACATCATATATATTATTTGCAAAAAGTAACAAAATATTTTAATATTGTCTTGTATGGCGAGAAATTTTTTATCTATAAATTCAAGTTATAATGATTTTGCATCTTATGAGTCAAGAGATATTAATAAATATGTTCTTGAAAACCAAGATGTTGTTTTAAGTAAAGTTTATGGTTTTTTTCAGAAACCTGATAATGTTTTATTAGTATCTGGTTTTTTCGGTACTGGTAAGACTCAAGTAGTAAAACATTTATTGAATTATTTAGATAAAACTGTTTCATCTTTTAAGTTAGAGTGTTCTGCTTCAACAACATTAGATGATATTATGTTGTTATTGTGGGCTCAGTTTATATCTCAAGCTGATAATGCAGAAATAGCTTATCATTATCGACAAGTTACTTCGTTTCAAGATAAAATTACTGGTTGTTTTTCTGAACTGAATTCTAATATTGTTATTACATTTTTTGATTTCGATTTGATTGATGATAAAAATTTGAATGATATTTTAGATTTTATTTGGACTGTCTCAAAAGATGAAAAAGTTAAAGTTGTTATTGTGTCAAAAACATTTGATACAACTTTAATTCCTGAAGATGTTACTTATACAAAAGTTATATTAAAGGCTTTATCACGAATTGTATTTGAAAAGTTCTTGCAAGATAAAGGTATAAAAGCAACTCCGAGAATTTATGATGAACTATATAAAATCACTAGAGGTTACTATTTTTATACAGAAATATCAGCATTAATTTTATTAAAAAAGGAACTTTCCGTTAGTGATTTTTTAGTTGCTTATACCAACTCAGGAATGTCGTTTGATAAGTTTTTAGCAAAAGCTTTTATAAGTATGCTTCCTGATGAAGTATTTAATTTGTTAGTAATATTAGCATTTATACGTCATCCAGTTAATTCTCAAATGTTAGATTATTTGGAGGTATATGATCAATATTCAATTGATTATTTAAAACAGAATAGATTTATTAAAGTATCTGATGATTTGTTTATTTTAAATAATTACTTTAGAAAAGCAGTGTTGAATGAATTAGATGGTCAAGATACAAATAAATATCATAATTTATTGTTGAAGTTTTATAATTCACAATTGCCTTTAAAACCAAGTGAACGTTTGATTATGCTTTCAAGAACAACCATGCGTTCCGAAATTTTATATCATACAAGTATTGTTAATCCTCCTCAAGATACTTCAGTTGAAGCTGAAAAAACTCTTGAAGAATTAGGTGACATAACTTCTTCAGATTTATTAATAAAAGCAGATAGCTTGTATGATGAGTATAAATATCAAGATGCTTTAAGATATTATTTAGAATTACTTTCAAGGGGTGACATTCAGAAAGATGTAATTCAATTAAAATTAGCTTACTTATACGAAAAAATAGGAAATTGGAAATATTCATTACATTATTTTAATTTGCTTCTAAAGCATTATGAAGAAATAAATGATGAAATTTCAATAAATAGCGTAAGAATTCAGATTGCTCAGATATATTATCAATCATACAAAACAAATGATGCGATAAATATTTTATATGAGATTATTTCTGAAGCAACTGATATGAAAATAGCAATTAAAGCTTATACTTTATTGGGGAATATATATATATCACTGGCTGCAAAGGATAAAGCTTATGAACTTTATAATAAAGCTGTAATGCTTTCTGAAAGAGTAGATAATGTAGAAAATCTATCAGAGTTATATTTCAAGTTTGCAATATTAGCCGATGAAAATGATAAAACAGATATTGCTTTAAGCTTTTATAAACGTTGTATTGATGTGTCTGCTGATGATAATAAGTATAAGTCTTTAGCTTATTCTAATTTAGGTGATTTATATTTAGATTATGGTAATAAACAAAAGGCTATAGAGTTTTTTAAATCTGCTTATAACTTAGATTCTTTAAATAATAACGATT
The DNA here is from genome assembly GCA_944324055.1 of Candidatus Gastranaerophilales bacterium. Taxonomy (GTDB): domain Bacteria; phylum Cyanobacteriota; class Vampirovibrionia; order Gastranaerophilales; family Gastranaerophilaceae; genus UMGS1585. Next base: position 23,688 of record CALUUV010000016.1, read on the forward strand.
ATGGAGTTTATTATTCAGCATCAAATATTGCGAAATTGATAATAAAAAACTCTCCAGACGAAGGTTTTATCTTTTTACAAAAAGCTAAAACAGCAGCTATAAAAACCAATGATATTTTTGCAATGGCTAATTCCGGTTTACATTTAGGAGACTATTATTCTAATAATAATTTTATAGAAAAAGCTTTGAAAGAATATTTTTCTGTATTATCCTTAGTAAAGGATAAGTTCAGTGAAGATAATAAGAAAAAGATTTTAATAAGGATTGATGATATAAAACATAAAATTGGGGTTGATAAATTTGATGAATTATACGGCAATAACTATAAATAGCGATTTTAATAAGTATCAAGAAGTTTTTTTAGAACAAAACTCAATTTTAAACTTAATTTCTAAAAATGAAGAAAAGTTTTTATACGAAAAACATATTTACGATTCACTTGCAATAAAGTTATTCTTTGAAAAATATAATATTAAATCGGCTAACTTACTTGATATTGGAACTGGTGGAGGTTTTCCTGCTGTTCCGATTGCAATTGAATATCCTCATATTCAGGTTACTGCTCTTGATAGTATCCGAAAAAAAATAAATGCGATTAATGCAATTAAGTCTGAATTAAATATTACAAATCTGGAAACTATATGTGATAGAGCTGAGAATTTAAAAGAACAAAACTTTGAAATAATTACTTCAAGAGCTGTTGCTCCGGTATCATTATTAATTAAATATGTTGCCCCTTTACTAACTGGAAATGGGTATTTTGTTGCATATAAATCTAGAAGAGCAGAGGAAGAATTAAAAGATGCTGCTCTTGAAATGAAAAAATATAAGATTAAATGTATTGATAAAATCGATTATACATTACCATTAGAAGAAGTCTATGAAAGAAGTTTATTAATCTTTGAAAGAACTATTTAATGTTTAAAAATTTGCATATTTTTTTTAGTAAATTCCTTGTGCTTCTATCCTTAGGAAGTGCAACATTAGAATAGTAATTTTTATAGCTTTTTATTATATTTTGAGGTAATGTTCTATTTTTTGATAGAGTATCTGCTAAAAATTCCAAATATTCATCTTGCTCTTGTTTATAATCAGCATCATTAGCTCTTAGCTCTTCATCTGCTTCAAAGTGTATTAATGCATGATATGCTGTAATTATGCTTTTATCTTGTGTGTCTTTTGGAAAATTTAATAAGGCTTGTCTTACAGGCATTTGTCCTGTAAGTACTAGTATAATTAATCTCGAAACAAGTATTCTATCATTCATCGAAATTATTTTAGTACAAACAATTCTTTAAGTTAAGGCATATTTACATTAATAATATTAAAGTCTGGAGATTTTATTTCTTCTGGTCCAATTGCGTAATTGAAATTTATATTTGTATCATCTCCAAGGTTTATAATATTATCATTTTTTTCGCCTTGCTGTTTTTTTATAAGTTGTGAATATTTTGATTCGTGTTGAATTATAATTTTAGTTTTCTTTTTTAAACTACAAGCAGAAAAAAGTATGCCGCTTGTTACAAAGATACAGATAACTAATAATATACAAATATATCTATAATTCATATATTAATTATAACATTTATTTAAATAATTTCTATATCTTTTTACTAGTTTACTCCAGATACACTAAGTATTCTTTCTTTCATAAATTCAATATAATCAGTTGTTAGTTCATCAAAATTTTCACTATTTTTTACTAATGTTTCAAGTTCAACGATAATATGTTCATTTCTAAGTTGATTATACATCTCACACCCCCTTATCTACATATTTCTTGAACGACCATGTCTTATTTATTCTTTAGTGTTTTTTATACATTTGTTACATATGTTAACAAAATAGGCAATTCTTGAATAAATAAAAACTTTATATATGAGTAAGCGGGATATTAGTTAAGAGGATTTTACTATGGGAATTAATGAAGTTAGATCAAATGGTCAAAACGTATTAACACAAGAAGAAATTGCTAAAAGAAAAGAAGCATTTAATAAAATTAAAGAAAACGGTCATGATATAGTTCTTACAAATAAAGGTAATAATTCTGGTGTATCTTATGATTATATGGATAGATTAAATCAGGATGTTGAAGCTGGTATTTTCGAAGATAAAAATAATGATGGTTTTTCTAATAACGACAAAAAATCATTAGGTAAAGAATTCACTAGTGTATTTTCTGAACACGGTTACAGCACAAAATTCAATAAAATGCATGCTGGTGATTCTTATGCTATTACATATGATGATTATGTAAGATTAGCAAATGCAGCTGGATATGTTTTAAAAGAAGAAACACCAGTAGAACCAGTTGTAACAGAACCAGTTGTAGAACAACAAGTTGTTCCTCAAGAAGTAAAAAAACAAGAAACAACTCCAACTGAAGTTAAAACTGTTACAGATAATACTCAAGTAGATGAAAATCAAGGCGAAGATGTAATAGTTGAATTTGAAACAACAACAGTAACTGATTCAGATGGAAATGTTATCGACAAACAATCAAAATCAACAGTAACTCCATTATTTGGAACTGCAACAGCTAAAAAAACAGTAACTGAACCAGATGCTCTTCCTGCTCAAGCACCTAAAGATAAGCAAACATCTGCTCCAGCAGAAGCACCAGTTACTCCAGTTGTAAATTCAACTAAAGATGTTAAAGCACCAGTAGCTCAAGCTCCAGTAACTGAAACTCCAGCTGTAACACCGGCAGCTGCAACACCAGAAACTGTAACACCGGCAGCTGAAACTCCAGTGACTGAAACTCCTGCTACAAATAATGAAGCTGCAATTAACAAGGCATTAGATGAAGATCCTGAATTAGCAGGTAAAACAGGTAAAGAAAGACAAGAAATTTTAAGAGACAGAGAAATAGAATTAAGAAAACAACAAAGAGAATTAGCAAAAACTTCTGAAACATATCAAACTAAAGGTTTCTTAGGTATGTTTAAGAAAACAAAAACAAGAGAATATACTCCTGAACAAGTTGCAGAAAGACAAGCTCAGTTACAAGAAGTTAATGCTCAATTAGATGAAGTTAATAAGTATAAAGTATATGTTGAGAATGTTCAAGCTAGTGACTATTGGACTGGAAAATATGCAGCACAAGATTTAAAAGATGAACAAGGTAATGTTGTTAACCAATACCCAACTTATAATAGAGTAACAATTATTGACCAAAATGGTAATGAACAACGTGCAGCTAGAGTTGATACATACAATAAAGAAACATATAACTATGATTCAAAATATTATAGCTTAGATGTACAAAAAGTTGGTGATCCAAATGTAGGATATGGTACATACTATTCAGTAGTTCCAGATATGAACAACGAAATAGTTAATTACAAACAACAATAAGTAATAGTTATATAAGTATAGGTTAGATATGACAATAGATCCTGATAAGTTATCTAAATTATTAAAGACAATTAAGCCAGAAACTATAAAAAAACTTACTAACAATGTAAATAATACTTTAGGTAACTTTTTTAATAAAAGTATAAGTACAAAAAAATTCCCTAAAAATACTCTGCCTGAGGTTATTGGTCGCAGCCAAGTTACTAAAAAACCTATAAATATTAAGAACGCAGATTTTTCTAAATGGAACAAAGTATCAATAGATAATATTGATCCTAAATATCTTAAAGATTCTAAATATTTTAAACACTATGATTTAAATAAAAAAGGAATTAATGAATTCCTTGATATAATCAGTAATACAGCTCCCTCAGACAAGTATATAAAAAAAGAATTTAAAAATGTATCTGCCAAAAATATTTATAATGATAAGATATATAATTCTAAATTCAAATATGATTCTCTTAGGGATATATATAAGAAACTAAGTTTGCATAAAAATAAAAAGAAGTTATCACCTTCTGATTTTTCATCTGTTGTAGAGCATGATACAAAGTTTGCAATATCTTCAAGAAATGGAATTCAAGGTTGCCATGGTCAGGATTTTTATGAGGGATTAATTGCAATGACAAAAGGTTCTACTAGGGATAACCCTCTTGATATTACTAGATATATTAATGATGCTTTAGTTGATAATAATAGATTTAGTGAAGTATTAGCTCATGCAAATCCTGATGGTAGTTTAAATATTATATTCAGACGTGGAAGAAGACAAACTATTGAAGTAAGTGATTTAGTAAAATTTCAATCTAGAGAGAACCCCAATTTATTTTTGTATAACTATAATTATAACTCTTCAGAAGGGGTTAAAACAACATGTCCTAATGCTGTTTTAGGAGATGTATTTGCTAAAATAGACGAACATATAACTAAAGATGAACCTATTAATATTCTTTCTCCTTTTCTTAGAGATAGTAAAGAGTTAAGTCAAAATGGATTTTTCCAAATAAAAGATAATAATAATCAACCATTTTATTTTTTCATAAGTGATAAGACAATATTTCCTGTTGAACCTAGTAAGTTTATAATTGACAAATTCCCTGATATTTGTAAAGATAATTATGGAATTAAAGCATTACTTGATTTTATTCCACTATTAAAATAATTTTTAAGTGATAATGGTTTAATATGATAAATTTAATTAATTTTACAGGAGTAAATTCAACAAACAAGGTAAGAATTAAGAATAATTCTCAAGTTAAGTTGAATAAATGTATGTCAGACGTGTTTGTTAGGAGTCCAAAGATGGAAGTTGAAAATAACAACAATAATCATGATGCTATAAGTTATGCGCTTTCTGGTTTAAAAATGAATAAGGTTTTACCATCTTTGATAAAGAATAATTCTTGGAATAATGGGGTTGAAGACATAAAAATATTTTATAAGAATAATAAACCTAGTTCTGTCTCAATTGATTTGTTTGATTTTGAAACTGGAGAGCATAATGTTCATCGATTATCTCCTAAAAATTTTATAAAAGTTCTTAGTAATGCAAAAAATATCTCAGATAAAAAATATCCAGAAACAAAAAATGAAACTAATAAATTATATGATTTATTAGTGAAAAAAATTAATAGTTAATTTAGGATTAATTCCCTATCCAATACAATGTATTGTATGTTTTGTATTATCAAGAGTATTTAGATATGTTTTTGATAATTTACCATTATTATTGATAAATATTTCTGCTTTAGGTTTATTTGCGTTAGGAGTAATTGTTGTATCTCGACTATTTATAACTTGTCCAAATTTATTATAATCTTGATGGATTATTCTTGTCTTACGAGCAAATTGGTTGTGTGAACCTAGACCATATCCAGCCGGCTGATGACTAATTGTAGCATTGCTTAATAAGTTAAATTTATTATCGTAAGTAGAAATATCTAAATGTGATTTTTTATCTCCATATATATACTTAGTTCTAACAATTTGAGATGTTTTGGGGTCAACCATTGTGTATTTTGTCCCGTTTTTTACTGCTTTAGCATAACAATTTAACCCACTTTTAGAAGTTTGTCCTAATTGTTTTCCATATCCTTTTATCATAGGAACTGCAAATTGTTTAATTTCACCAAGTAAATTACCCATAATCTTTCCTTCCCACATATTGTTATCTAATTTATAATTAATATAAAAATAAGCAATAAAAAAATTGCTATTTTTTACAAGATATATAATAAATCTTAATGAATTTTATTATTCTCAATTTTTAGATCTTGTAATTATAGCAATAAAAGATGCGTGATCTTTTTCATTTTTTACTAGTGTCTTAATTAAAAATATATTACTAATTTAATATTTTTTAATATCAAATAAATATCAATGAAATAACGAAGTTTAATATGATATAATTAATTAAAGTCTGGATGCTTGTTATCGAATGTTGTGGAGTAATATTTATGACTATACATAATATAGAGAAATATTATAGGGTTCCTTTAAAAACACTTGTGTTTTCTGAACGTAATAAAAATCTTGAATCAATACGCGAAAATTATGGACAATTAGGTGTTGATATCTTTCAAAAAGAAAAGAAACCAACTATACTTACTCCAAGAGATAATAAAAAAAATAACAAAATTATTAATAAGGTAAAACAATTTTTTGGAGGTATCGGGAAAGAGGATTATAAAGAAACCGATTCTTTGAATAATGTAATGTTTAAATATATAAATAATAAAAAGCATGGTACAGATGCTGATATAGAAAATGTATTTGGTAAAAAAGGAAACGAACTTTTCAAAGTTTATAAATCAATGGGATATGTAGAATAATAAAAGAAGTTATATAATACTCCTGCTGAATTCTCACCAATTGTTGGTTCTCGCTCCAACTTTTGGTTAAAATTTAATTAACACACAAAAAAATACTCCCCAGGTTGTCTTGGTCGCTCGCGTTTAACGGGCCTACGGTTTTTCTTTTCACAAGCTTTGCTTGCTCCAAAGAAAGAACCTTCGCCCTCAGCTCGCTCCCGCTGGGCTCTCACCAAGTGTTGGTTCTCGCTCCAACCTTTGGTTAAAATTTAATTAACACACAAAAAAATACTCCCCAGGTTGGGCTCGAACCAACAACCTACCGGTTAACAGCCGGTTGCTCCACCATTGAGCTACTG
>CALUUV010000017.1 GCA_944324055.1 Candidatus Gastranaerophilales bacterium
TACCAAAAATCGCATCAGTTATTGGTCGTTACTATGTAATGGATAGAGACAACAGATGGGATAGAGTAGAAAAAGCTTATAACTGTTTAGTTCTAGGCGAAGGCGAACACGCAAATTCATCTATTGAAGCTGTAAAACAATCTTATGCAAAAGATGAAACAGATGAATTCGTATTACCAACAGTAATTGATGGTGATGATTCTAGAATCAAAGATAATGATGCTATTATCTTCTTCAATTATCGTCCAGATAGAGCTAGAGAAATTTCAAAAGCAATTAATTTCAAAGATTTTGATGGCTTTAACAGAAAGAAAGTATTAGAAAACATTTACTATGTAACAATGACAAGCTATGATGCAACATTCACTTTCCCAGTTGCATTTGAAAAGACTAAAATGGTTAATATTTTAGGCGATGTTCTAGAAGCAAACGGAATCAAACAATTCAGAACTGCTGAAACAGAAAAATACGCTCACGTTACATTCTTCTTTAATGGCGGAATAGAAGAGCCACAAGCACACGAAACAAGAAAACTTGTAGCATCTCCTAAAGTTCCTACATATGATATGCAACCAGAAATGAGTGCTTATGAAGTATGTGATAACGTTTTAGCAGCATTAGACAACGAAGAATATCGTTTCATTCTAGTAAACTTTGCAAACCCTGATATGGTTGGTCATACAGGAAATATTGCAGCTGCAACTAAAGCTTGCAAAGTTGTTGATGAATGCGTTGGAAAAATTGCTGAAAAATGTAAAGAAAAAAATGTTACAATGTTATTAACAGCAGACCACGGTAACGCAGAAATGATGGTTGACGAAGAAACAGGAAAACCACAAACTGCACACACAACAAATGAAGTACCATTTGTTGTTATAAATCCGGATCATAAAGTTGAGTTAAAATCTGATGGAGCATTATGCAACGTAGCACCAACAGTACTTGACTTATTCGGAATTCAAAAACCAGAAGAAATGGAATGCGACTCATTAATTAAGTAAAGGAACTTATGACAGAAACAAAATCATTAGATATCGATTTATCATTCAAAAAGAATAATGTAGATGAACTATTCTTAAACCTTAGCGAAAATCCTGAAGGTTTTAAAAATAAGGACTTTAGATTTACTTTGAGTTTGATTTATCAATTGATTGAAGATGAATTTGCTGGGATATTTCTTAGTCCTAACTCACCTGTCAGAAATACTGATTTCTTTTTAATTAATGAGAATGACAAATTATCATTTTTTGTCACTCCGACAAATAACTTTCAATTTTATCTAAAATCCAAAGGTTCAATGTTCCGATTTACTCCTAAAGAAGTTAATGGAGAGATTGGGTACGTTATGCCTTTGGATTTAGTTTTAGATTACTTTGGCGGATTTGACGAAATACTTGATTTCAGTGCGGTAACTCCGACTTTTGTGTACTTCAACAAGCTTACACAATTCGTTATGAAATTAGTTGAGAAACTTTATTTCATACCAACAGTAAAAGTAAGAGGGAATTTCTTTAGAATCGTTTATGAACCAATTATTCAAACAAAACAAATTGCCCGCATCATAAATGAATTAGAAGAAAATATCCCTGAAAACCTATTTATTAAAGGTGAACAACCTAAAAACTTTGTAACTGATTTTGTTCACGATTACCTAAATTATGTTGTATATAAATTCTTACACATAAAAAGTTACAGATTCAAAGATGTAAAATCAGGAAACTATTTACTAAAAGATTTAGAACAAAAATCTTTAATGAAAGGAAAAGATTTAGCAGAAAACTTTGCTCAATGGTTTGATGAATTATACCTAGGCAAATACGATGTTATTCCTTTCTTTAAAATAAACAAAATCGATAATAGCGAAGATTTTGAATTAAAAATTCATATTAGAAATAGAAAAAATAATGAAACTATTCTAATGGATGAATTATATGTAAAAGATAAGATTTGGGATGCAAATTCATCTGATATCGCCAAAATTATTGAAAAGCAATTAAACTTCGCATTAAGATATATGCCTGAATTAGAAAAATTGTTTGAAGACGAAGAGAAATTATCTCTTACATTAAATTTAGGCGAAGTATATAAAATAATTGCACAAACATCATATTACCTTCAAAAAGCACAAATAGAAGTAATATTACCGGAAGAATTAACAAATATTATTGTACCTAGAGCATCAATTAATGCTAAGGTTAAAGAAAAACGTTCCGATGATTTAATGGAAATATTTAATACAGTTTCAACATCATCAATATCATTAGACGACATTTTAGAGTTCTCTTATGAAGTTTCACTAGGAGATGAAAAAGTATCATTAGAAGAGTTTAATAAACTTGTTGAAAACAATTCTGGCCTTGTAAAATATAACGACAAATATGTATTAATAGACAAAGAAGAAGGACGAAAACTTGCAGAACAAATTTTAAATGCAAACCATAAGAAAATGACTCGTCTTCAACTATTACACGCATCAATGTCAGGCAGAATTCAAGATTATGATTTCAACTATGACCAAGCATATGCAAACGTAATTAAAGACTTTGCAAAAGCTGTTGATATAACACCTCCAGAAGGTTTAAAAGGAACTTTAAGACAATATCAACAAACAGGGCTTAGATGGTTATGGACAAACGTATCAAAAGGCTTTGGATGCTGTATGGCTGACGATATGGGGCTTGGTAAAACTATTCAGGTTATAAGTTTAATATTAAAACTTAAAGAAGAAAACAAGCTTAAACAACCTGTACTTGTAATTTGTCCAACAACCTTAATGGGTAACTGGATGAAGGAACTTCAAATGTTCGCTCCAGAATTAAAAGTTGCAAAATATCATGGTTTAGACCGACAACTCGACCTTAAGAACGATGTAATCTTAACAACATATGCAATTATGCGTATAGACACAGAAGAGATGAAGAAACAAACTTGGGGAATGATAGTTGTTGATGAAGCTCAAAATATTAAAAACCCTGATACTGCTCAAACAATGGCTATTAAAATCCTAAAATCTGATATCAAAATAGCTATGACAGGTACACCTGTTGAAAACAGATTAACAGAATTATGGAGTATTTTTGATTTCATTAATACTGGATATTTAGGCTCATTAAAAGAATTCCAAAAGAGCTACGCTATACCAATTGAAAGATTTAAAGAAACATCTAGAGCATCAAAGCTTAGAATGTCAATATCTCCATTTGTTTTAAGACGTCTTAAAACAGATAAAACAGTTATATCAGACTTACCAGATAAAGTTGTTATTAACGATTACTGTTACTTAACACCTGCTCAAGCAATGTTATATGAAAAAACTCTTAATGAAATGATGGGCAAAATTGCTGGAGTATCTGGTGTAAATAGAAGAGGAAACATCTTCAAATTAATTACATCATTGAAACAGATTTGTAACCACCCTTATCAATTCTTAAAAGCGGGTGAAATGACAAAAGAAATGTCTGGTAAAATGGAAAAATGTATTGATTTAGTAAATTCAATATTAAACAACAATGAAAAAACACTTATATTTACCCAATATAAAGAAATGGGAGATATTTTAACAAGAATAATTGCAGACGAATGCAATGAAAACCCATTATTCTTCCATGGTTCACTAACAGTTGGACAAAGAGAAAAATTAATTGAAGAATTCCAAAACAAAGATGAATCACATGTTATGGTTTTATCCCTAAAAGCCGGAGGTACAGGTTTAAACCTAACAAGCGCAACAAATGTTATTCACTATGACTTGTGGTGGAACCCAGCTGTTGAAGAACAAGCAACAGATAGAACATACAGAATCGGTCAAACTAATAATGTAATGGTTCACAGAATGATTACATTAGGAACATTTGAAGAAAAAATTGATGAAATGCTAAAAACTAAAAAAGAATTAGCAGACTTAGCAGTATACGAAGGTGAAAAGATTATCACAGAATTATCAGACGAAGAAATCTACGAAATATTCTCACTTTCAGCTATGTAAAGATTTGTTAATTAATATAAAAATAAAAAATGAACATTTTAAAATAAATTTCGTTATATAAACAGAAGAGGTAATCAAATGGATAAAAAATGTGATAAATATGAATCTCTGTTTATTTTTTCTGACGAAGCAACTTTACAAGAACACATCGCAGAATGTGAAGATTGCAGAAAAGAACATGAAAAAATGCAACGAGTTTCAGATTTAATCCAAGAAGTAAAAGACGATTACAAACGTCCAAAATATGTAGCATTAAAAGTTGCCTGCGTACTATTTCTGTTTATAGTTTGTGGAGCAAGTATAGAAATGCTGGATTTAAGATACGGTATATTAGATACTGTTAAGTATGGAGCTCCACTAACAATGGAAGACTTAGGCTTCCCGACAGATAGTTATGGGCTCATACAGGTAGACTAAGATGAATTTCAAAAAAATAATAGAAAGTAATAAACAACACGTACAAAATATAATAAAGTTAATTACAAAAGAACAAAATGAAGATTTAGAACAAGAAGTATTTATCAAAGTTTGGAAAAACTCTGATAAGTATAAAGAGTGTGGCAATTTCAAAAGCTGGATTTGCACAATCGCAAAAAATGTATCAAAAGATTATTTAAAATCAGCAAAAAGAAAGGTGGATATAAATTCAACATCAGACGAAACAATAATAAATAAGATTACCGATAAAAAAGAAGTTCCGGAACAGGTAATCGTAAATGAATTTAGAAGACGTCGAATAAAAAAAGCTATAAATAATTTAAAACCAAAACTAAAAGAAATAATCATACTGTATGAAATAGAAGGGCTGTCCTATGAAAACATCTCAAATAAATTAAAAATCCCAATAGGGACTGTAAAATCGAGATTATATAACGCAAAAAAAATATTAGCAGATGAGTTAATTGATTTACTTTAGTAAGAAAGGATAAACGTATGAAAAAAGAATTAATAATTGCAGGCTTAATGATGTTAACAACAGCTTCAATGGTAAGTGCAGCAGAACCACCTCAAGGCCCTGGTCCTGAAGGTTGTCCTCCACCTCCACCTTGCTGTCATAAACAAGCTCCTAAGAAAATTGATTTAGATAAAGCATTAAAACTAACTGACGAACAAAAAGTTAAAGCTCGTGAAATTAGAATGCAAGGACAAAAAGAAATTCGTCCATTATTTGAACAATTAAAATCAAAACAAGAACAAAAAAGAGCTTTATTAACAAGCCAAATTAATAAAAAAGAACAAATTGAAATGATTGATACTTTAAACGAAGAAATCTCTTCTTTAAAACGTCAAATACACGAAGTTCGTGTTAAAAATATGAAAGAATTTGAATCAATTCTTACTGATAAACAAAAGAAAACTCTTGATAAAATTAAAATGGAATCAAGAAAAAACTTCCACAAACATCACAAACAAGGATGTAAACCAGGTCCAAGACCTTGTCCTTGTAAATAAGTTTAAAAGCCCTGATTATTCAGGGCTTTTATTTTATGAATTTTTAGCATCACATTCTTTTTTCTTAGCTGCCAAATTATTAAAATCTAATTCTTTTGGTAAATAATCTGGAATTGGAAGAAATTCATCATTATCAGGAGATATAAGACCTAAACACTTATCTCTTTGATAAATATATGAATCTCTAGTATATTTATTGAATTCCTTACGTAATATAATATCATCTTTATTTGATAATGGTTTTAACATTTTCTCAATAGGTGCATATTTTTTATCAAGAGATTTTCCTGATTTAACCTTATAGCACATATCTTCAATTCGTTTAAGTTGTAAAACTCCATTACCGATAATTTGGATTTCACCTATAAAACCATTTGGCAATTGTGTTAATAAGTGAATTGCCATATATCCTGTTGGTAAGTCTTCATCTCTTTTTGGAATACTTGTTTCTTTTTTATCACATTCTGCTTTTAACTTTCTAAGCGCACCTGCAGAACCATAATCGTAATTTCTAACAATATTGCCATGGATATCAATTTCCGGATCCGGACGATAGTTTTCAATTTCTAAGATTCTTAATTTATTAGATGCTTCAGCTTCTGCTAATCGATTTAAAACTTTATCAACAGACGCATTATCAGTTTTTCCAAGAACAATTCTTCCACCAACAATGTCTGTCATTTTAGTTTTAACTTCATGTTCATTCACAAGTTTTCTTGTTGCAGATTTTTCTTTGATTGATTTTGGTGTTTTTACTCTTACTGCAATACTATCAATTGGACGAGCCAATGATGGCTTATGATTTTCAGGTTTAATCAAATCTCCTAAAATTTGATTTAATTGAAACTTCAAGTACTTTCCTGATTCAGCGGCTTCTGCATTTATTTTTTTTGCAGTAGCATAATTAATACCATATGCTGGATCACCTTTTTCTTTATCGGTCTGACCAAAAGATACAGTATCATAACGTAACGGTGCTAAATTAGGATATTTATTATAACTAGGAGCATTTTGAATATTATTAAACGGTTTAATTTGATTAAATTTTGGGATAAAAGTATTTAATGTTAACATCATAACCTCCTAGAATGTTGATATTAACACATATAAATAAAATTATTTGCGCAAATATTTAATAAATTTTACATTATTTAAAAATCATAAATGATTTTAACTTACGCCCAGTATCATCACCTTTTATACCAGTAGATACAACATGTATTTTTTTCTTATAATTAAATGAGGTTGAACTACCTCCATCAAAAGCCATAGCCTTATCTAATCTATAAGTCATACATAAATCTCTAGCTTCGTGTATAGTCATAGGATTTTTATCTGTAATTATAAAAATATGAATATCATTATCTTTTAAACCAATTATTGTTCTTGCTGTTTTATGTAACACAGAAGCTGTCTCTCTTATTACATCCCCCATAGAGTTTTTAACCACAAAAAATTCTTTTTCTAAATCAATTTCAGGAATTAATAAAGGCCCTCCCTGAGCAGATGTTATTAATTCCCCTTCATAAGGAACATTGTGAGATACAATATCATAAATATATTTATTTCCAACCTTCATAACACGAAATTCAGGACGATTAGCAATACTATCCCAATGCATCATAATATATGGGTTATTAATCAAATTTTCATTTAATAAGGGTGATTCTGTCTCTTTACCATCTGTATATACATAAGAAATTGTCTTACCATTATTAGGATCAAAAAATCCAGTATTAATTGTAAAAATAGCTTTTGTTAACTTGTGTGCTTCCTTATTTGTCATCAAAGTATCAGCTAGCACAAAATTGATATGATTATGAGTTGGAGAATAAGGAATAACTATATGGTAAATTCCATTCTGGTACGTCATATCTAAACCATCTTCGGCAAATGTTGGAATTGAGATAAATAAACAAAAAATTATAAAAATTATTTTTTTTAACATATACTAAATATCCTTAGATTTATAAAAAGCTATACAAGCGAATAAAAATGCAACTGGAGGAAGTGCTGCAGCAATCAAAGGTGGTAATACGCCTTTTTCTGCGAGCAAATCAAAGAACGGCAATGTTATGTAATAAATAAATATTGCACCAATTGCAATAGTAAAACCTATAAGTCTTTGTTCTCTTGGTTTACTGAAACCTAGTAAACAACCCATAACTGCTAACAATATACAAACAAATGGGTGGAAAAATCTTTGATAATATTTATTCAACATCAATCTATAAGGTTCTTCCATTTTTTGTTCTTTTAACAAACCAATATAGTGTTTAAGATTTTTATTTGTAATTTCTCTATCTTTTTTATTTGAATTAGCCATTAAAATTCCAATGTCATCAGCAATTTTCCCATGCATAATTTCCATAGAATCTTTATGTCCAATAGATTTAAAAATACCTTCAGGCGTAATATTATAAACTAAAATATCATGTAAAACCCATTTATCTTTATATCTATTACCATATTCAGCTACATATATTTGCGAAATACCATGAACATCATCATATATTTTCTTTGAAAAATCTAATACAATAACATTATTCATAATAAAATTATCATATCTAGAAACAATAACAGACATAACTGGTCGGCTTTTTTCATCTTTCTGAGTATAGATATATTGAGAAACTGGGTTTCTACATTGCATATCCATTAAACGTTGTTGTGAGATTGGAATAAATTTATCATAAGTTAAAAAGCATAGCCAAGTAACAATCAAACTTAAAACAACAACAGGAGCAATGATTCTTTGGAATGGCAAACCAACTGCTCGAAAAATAGTTAACTCAGAATCCTTACTTAGTTTATCAAAGGTAAATAAGGAACCTAATAATAAGCCAACAGGGAAAGCTTTACCAAGAATTAAAGGTAATTGATAAGTTAAATATGCTGCCCCCATTTTTAAAGTATATTCACCTGCTAGTATTTTCTTAATTGTATTAAGAAGCATTTCAGGCGCAATCCAAACAACAGTAAATAGAAGTATTGCAACAAATGTTGTAACTGCTACTTGTTTGAAAATATACTTGTCGTAAATTGTGATTTTCATTATAGTTGAAAATCCTTTCCTAAATAAAATTCTTTAGCAACAGGGTCGTTTGCAACATCTACACTTCGACCTTGTATTTTAATTTTTCCATCAAATATTACATAAGCTCTATCAGTAATTGATAATGTAGCTTTAGGGTTGTGGTCTGTAATCAAAACTCCTAAACCTTTATCCTCAGAGATTTTTCTAATATTATCTTTGATTTCACCAATAGCAATAGGGTCAATACCAGCAAATGGTTCATCCAATAACATGAAATCTGGACTTGCGGCTAAGGCTCTAGCAATTTCAACCCTTCTTCTTTCACCACCGGATAAAGCGATTGAAGGAGCCTTTCTTAATTTTTTAACCCCAAATTCAACCAATAATTCTTCAAGTTTTTTACGTTTTTCATCAACTGTAAGTTTATCATTCATCTCAAGAACAAGTTTTATATTATCTTCAACATTTAACTTTCTAAAAATTGAAGTTTCTTGAGGTAAATATCCAATACCAGCCTTAGCACGTAAATTCATTGGCCAAGTTGTGATATCTTCATCATCTAAAAATATATGACCTTTATAAGGTTTTACCAAACCTACAACCATATAGAATGTAGTTGTTTTACCTGCACCATTTGGACCTAGTAAACATACAACTTCACCCTTATTCATATCAAACGAAATGTCATTTACAACACTTCTATCACCATATACTTTTACTAAATTTCTAGCTTCTATTCTCATAATCCAACCTCATTTAAATATTATCACAAAACTAAGAAATATATAACTATTGAAAAATTTTTATATATTTGATAAGTTAAATAGAGTATTCGTTTTATTTAGAAAAGGAGTTAAAAATATGTTCTGTAAAAGTGATGAGAGTAAGAAAAACAAAAAACTAATTAGAAA
Organism: Candidatus Gastranaerophilales bacterium; assembly: GCA_944324055.1. GTDB lineage: Bacteria > Cyanobacteriota > Vampirovibrionia > Gastranaerophilales > Gastranaerophilaceae > UMGS1585. Next base: position 9,386 of record CALUUV010000017.1, read on the forward strand.
AGCGTTAAAAGCACTTGATAAAGAAAATTTTGTTTTGATTATGCACGGTAGTAGTTTCCCATCAGAAAATGGAGAAAATACAGGCTTCGGAACAATTAACTCTAATGCTGGTAAAGCGATTATTGATTATGCAGATGGATTATTTGATGCAATTCAACTTGGACCTGCAGGAAAAACTAAAAGTAGTGATTCATCTCCTTATACAGGAACAATTTTCTCAGGAAACCCACTATTTATAGATTTAAAACAACTTACTACAAAAGAATGGAATAAAATTCTTTCAGAAGAAACTTATAACAAAGTAGTTGAAAATAATCCTAATAAAAATACAAACAAAACTGCATACTCATATATTACAAAAGCTCAAAATGAAGCTTTAAAAGAAGCATGGGAAAACTTCAAAAAAGAGAAGAAATTCCAAAAAGATTTTGAAAAATATAAAGAAAAAAATGATTTCTGGTTATGTAATGACTCATTATATGAAGCATTATCTATCGAACATAATAATGATTATTGGCCAATTTGGAAATCTGATTTAGATAAAAACTTATTAAATCCAAAATCACCAGAAGAAAAAGCAAACTCAGAAAAAAGAATTTCTGAAATCCAAGAAAAATATTCTGATGAAATTAATTTCTACAAGTTCTGCCAATTTGTTCTATACAAACAAATCGAAGAAACTAAGAAATATGCACTTAAACATGGAATAAAAATGATTGCTGATAGACAAGTAGCTTTCTCAGATAGAGACACTTGGGCTTATCAATCATTATTCTTAGAAGGTTGGATGTTAGGTTGTCCACCTGATTACTTCTCAAAAGATGGTCAAGCATGGGGATTCCCAGTAATGGATCCAGAAAAATTATATAATGCTGATGGTTCTTTAGGTGAAGGCGGAAAATTAATGAAGAACCTATTCAAAAAAATGTTTGAAGAAAACCCTGGTGGGGTTAGAATCGACCATATCGTTGGTCTAATCGATCCTTGGGTATATAAAGCAGGCAAAAAACCATTACCAGAACAAGGAGCAGGCAGATTATTTTCATCTCCTGAACACCCTGAGTTATCTAAATATGCTATCGCAAGAATGGAAGATTTAGATGAAACTTTAGAATCAGATAAAGAAAAAAGAGTTAAGTCTTTAGATAAAAAACAAATTAAACAATACGGTAAATTAATCGAAGATATCGTTATTGCAGCAGCAAAAGAATGCGGTCAAGACAAAAACTCAATTGTTTGCGAAGACTTAGGTACATTAACAAATCCGGTTGCAGCAGTAATGAAAGAGTACAAACTTCAAGGTATGAGATTAACTCAATTTGTTAAACCAGAAAAAGAAGATCACCCATATCGTTGCAAAAACATCGACAGAGACTGTTGGGCAATGGTTGGTACTCACGACAACGAACCAATCGCTATGTGGGCTGATTCAATGATTCATACTCACGAAGGTTACTTACACGCTAAAAATCTTGTTGAAGATATGTTCTTTGACTTTGAAGGAAATAAAGATGACTTAATTGTTAGATTAACTAATGATACAGAATTCTTGAAAAAAGTTAAGCTTGCAGAAATGTTTGCAAGTAAAGCTAAAAATATCCAAATGTTCTTTACAGACTTCTTTAACATAAAAGATGTTTATAACAGACCTGGAACATCTGGAGATGAAAACTGGTCATTAAGACTTCCAGATAACTACAAAGAACTTGAAACAATTAATTTGAAAGAAATTCTTGCAATGGCAATTAACTCAAGAGGCAAGAAATTCGCTCAAAAAAATGATAAATTGTTAAAAGAACTTGGCTAATTAATGAAGAAAAGATTATCAATATTTATTTTAGGATTATTACTGCTTTCAACTCCTGCTTTCTCAGAGGAGAAGGAAGCAGTAATTCCTGTTGATGCAAAGCTTGAATATAACAATGGGCTTGATATGTACAAGCTGGGGAAATATGAAGAAGCCATTGCTTGTTTCAGAACAGCTATAAGACTTTACCCAGATTATATTGACGCATATTATAACCTAGGCTCAATACTTGATTATTTAAACCAAGGTGATGAGGCTATATATGTTTTAAAACAAATAATGACCAGAAAACCAGATGACGACGAAGCAGCATTTAAAATTGCTAAAATTGCGGTTAAATTAGGTGATAGATTAACAGCAAGCCAATATATTGCAATGATACCGACATCTAGTGAGTATTATATTCAAGGTAAAGAATTGATGATGAAGCACGGGTTACAACATGCTGCACCACCCAATAAAACAAAATTTAAAGGACCACAACAAAGTGGCGGCTATTTAAATGTAACAAGCCCAACAGGTATCACTACTGACTCAGAAGGTAATGTTTATATTGCAAGCTTTTCAGAGAATGCAATTATTAAGGTTACACCTGATAACAAAAGAATTATATATTTTAAAAATTCTATGTTAAAAGGCCCAATATCAATTGCCAGTGATGCTGAAGGCAATATGTATATAGCTAATTTCAACGCTAATAATGTTCTTAAGTTATCAAAATTTGGCAAAGCAGAAGTATTTATATCAAACGCAGCAAAACCATACTCAGTTCACGTTGGTGGTAATATGCTATTTGTCTCCTGCCAAGGCTCAAATTCTGTTATAAGAAAACGAATTGATTAACTAACTAACTCTTTAATTGTATCGTATTTAATTATCCCAATAATCTTTTTATTCCACGGACTTTCTAACACTGGAATTGATTGTAAATTAACTTCTTTCATTATATTTGCAATTACGGAAATACTATTTTGTGGATATGCCACAATTGTTGCGGTTGATTTCCCTGCGGAAATGTAATCTGAGATGATTTTCATGTCTTAAACTACCTATAATATATAATTGAATTATTAATCTACTTATATATTATTTGGTAAAAACTCATAAACAAACCCCACTCAACGTAAGCCAGGTGGGTAATATTAAACTTGCTCGCTCTTTATTAATGATATAAATTCATCAGCTAATCGCTTACTCCATTTTTTATCAGAATCAGCAGCTATAACTTCAAGAGCAGCATCAGTTGACATAGCTTTTCTATAAGGTCTTGGTTGCATTAATGCAAAATAAGCATCAATTATCAATACCATTTGTGATTCTAATGGAATACTTTCACCAGAAACATTATTAGGATATCCTGAACCGTCCCAATATTCATGGTGATTTTCGATTATAGGAATAATATCCTGTACATTTGAAATAGGTTTTAAAATCTCATTTGCTGCAATTAGAGGGTGTTTCTTAACAATTGCTTTTTCTTCATCATTAAGAGGTCCTCTCTTTTGCAAAACATCTCTAGGAATCATTAGATTTCCGATATCATATAATAAAACAGCTATTTTTAATCTATCTGTATCATCTTTTGACAAATCAAAACGTTTAGCCAAAAGCCCTGCAACCATTGTTTTTGATTTGGCAATACCGTCTTTATGATTTGGGTTATAAATTTCTGATAATGTATCAGAAATAGAAAATAAAGTTTCGTTATTAACATTTACTTCTTGCAAACGCTGAGCAAGAATATTTTTCATATTGTCATCCAAAGGAATTCTATGTTTTGAAATTAAATCAACAAATGTATCAACTGCAATATCTTGCCAAGACTCTTTAGATGGAGCTGGAGTCGCTAAAGTAACACGATTTCTGCCATTCTTTTTAGACAAATACATAGCCTGATCAGTTAACTCCATCAAATCATTAACATTATCAGAATGTTCTAAATATGTAGCAACACCTATACTTGCAGTAACATTACCAATCACATCAATTTTGCGTGATTCAATAGCTTTTCTAATTCTCTCTGCTGCAATCATACCGCCTTGAGAATCAACACCTGGAAGTAAAATATTAAATTCTTCACCACCCATTCTTGCAACAACGTCGATTGAACGAGCATTTGATTTTAATGCACTAGCAACAGTTCTTATCGCAACATCACCATATGCGTGACCATATTTATCATTTATTTGTTTTAAATGGTCTAAATCTATACCAACAATAGTAAATTTTTGGTTTTGACGTTGAGCACGTAACAATTCTTTTTGCAAGAATTCCTCGAAATAACGTCTATTATTAAGACCAGTTAAACTATCAGTAATAGCTTGTTCTTTTACAGTTTGGAACAAATTAGCAATAGTAATAGCTAATTCTATCTGTTTAGAGAATAATTCCAAGAAATTACGCTCAGAATCTGTCATATCCGGTCTTGATGAAAATACAACTAATGAACCCCAGTGTGTATTGTTTTGGCTTAACGGAACAACAATATAAGATTTCCAATTAGTTGATTTTATAAGCTTTAAGCGTTTAGTTCTATCAATATCCGGAAACATATTTTCTAAACATTCATCTAAATTTTTGCTTTGATAAATTTGATTAGCTTTTACTGCATAATCCCTTACTTCTGTATGTTCATAATTAATTCTTGAATCATACAAAGATGTTGAGAATATTGAGTTCAATTTATCTATAAATTCACAAGAAGAATCGGCTATGATATGAATATACTCACCTTCATCATCAGCTTTAACTTGTATAATTGCACTATATAAATATCCTAATTCACCTTGCAAGCTACTCGCAATTGAATCAAGAACATTTGTCAAAGGTTCTGACGAATTCATCATTTGCCAGATATGTTGAACCGTAAGCAAACGTTGGTTAGCAATTTGAAGTTCTTGTGTTCTCTCTTCAATTTCTGCTTCTAGCTTTAAATTCTTTTCATAAACTTCTAAAAAATCTCTTTTTGAAGTGTAAATATTTGATTCAACACTATTTACTTGTCTTTTAAATTCTTCGAACTTTTTCCAAAAACTCATTGCTACCTCAAGCGCTATTATACAACACTTTTCAGCGCAAGTAAACAACCTGCAAAAAATACTTTGCAGATTGTTACCATATAAAATATATTAATTTTTAAACTCCTTCTGTTGATATATCAAGATAAGGTGATGAAGATTGGACAATTGCTGAGAATCTTTCATTATTATAATCATTATATTCATCAAATGTTTGATTGAATTTTTCTCGTTCTTGATATGCAGGAGAATATTCTGGGATATCAAGTTTATTTACTACTTTATGGATTTTTTCATAAACAGTTAAACCTGATTGGATTGATTGAACAGAATCATTTGCTTCTTCTGCAACGCTATTAGCAATATTTTTAATATATTCAGTAGCTAATCTATTTTTAGGGATATTTGGATTTGCAGATATTATATTTTTCAATTCATCTAATGATTTCAAGAATAATTTTACCCCTTCAGGAGCTTTAGAATCTTTTGTATTATCTATAAATCCTTTCTTAACCTTATCAATAGTCTGCGCATAGTTGTCATCATTATTAAAATCAGGAGATTTTAATGGTGCAACGGCTTCATCCATTTTTAATGTTAAATCATTCGCTGTTTCTAAAATATTAACAACATCATCAACATCTGTTTTCAAGTCGTCGATGTTAAATAAGTCATTCTCAACTTTTAAGAACTTATCAGCTAAACCAAGTTTATCTATAAACATTACTGCTGTGTCATCATTAGTATTCAAAATCAAGCCTTTTACAATATAATCAATTGCTTGTGGTGTATCCATTGTTAAAGGTGTATTTGTTTTTGAATCAACCAATGGAACATCATAGTTTCTAAATTTCTCAGCAACAGCAGAAGCATTTCCGGTGCTTACAGCTTCCATCAATGACTCTTGAACTGATATTAAATCAGAAACCATTAATGCTGAATCCAATAATGTTTCACTTGTTTTAAGAGCTAATTTTGCATTTGTTGAAACATCTTTATTTCTTGAATGAGTTGGACTATCTTTTGCAGATAGTAATAAATAGTTTTCTAATAATTTATCTGGTGCATTAACTATATGATATTTTCTGTAATCATCTAATAACTTATCATTAGCAACTTTAACTTTATCTGGGTTATAGCGATTTTTTTGAGAAACTGATGTCTTTATAAAATCTCCAACTGATAAAGCAACTGCTTTATGATATTCTGGTTTAATATTTCCATCTACAAATTTTTGTGTTTTATCATTAACTGAATTTAGTGTTTCTTTCAAAGATTTTGAATATTCTTTTTCTAAATTAACACTATTATTTAAAGCAATAATTGATGATACTAGTTGTTTTTTCAACTTAGGATTTGCATTATCAATATAGCCATTCAATTGTTCATTTACGCCTTTAGATGTTAATTTCTTTTCTGTATTTGTTAAATCAGAAATAGTATTAGCAAAATCTTCTTGTTTATCTTCAGGAACAGATAATAAAGTTTCATTTAAAGATTCAGTAAATTTTTGAATAGCTTGTTCTTTATACATTTTATTATCTTCTGAAGCGACTTTAGTTTGCTTCATTTTATTTACATCATATTCAATACTTGTTAAGTATTCTGCCTTTGTAAGTGCAAAATTCTTTTTATTTAATGAATATTTATCTATTTTTTGACTTAACTGTTTCTTTTTCTCATTTGCATCATATCTTGAATTATCAGATTTTAATACTTCAGTCGTAAAGTTATGCAAATCTTCTTTAAGATTGTTTTGTTTTTCAGGGATAACACTAGCCATCAAAGCATCAAAACTTTTGTTTAAAGTTAATATATCATTATTAATACTTTGCATAATTACAGTTTCTGGACTTATTAATTTATAATTTTTAAACTCTTGATCCATGCCGGCAAATGCCTTTTTATAATCTGCACCAGTAGCATCTTTCTTAAGGTCTAAAATCTGAAGAGCAGATTGAACTGAAGTTTTAACATCTCCATCATTATAAGAACGAGTAACAAATTCTCCTGCAAGGTTATTAATTTTAGTAGACTGTTTCTTAGATACTCTTGAATTATCAGGAATTGAATTTATCTCATCTGCTAATTGAGTATGGATATCATATACTCTTAAAGTAGCCTTTTTACTATTAACATTAGTTAGCGTTCTCATCAATAAATCATTAATAGTGTTCTCAACATTTTCTGCATCAGCATCACTCATTAATTTAATTTTAGGATAAGCTGGGAACACATTATATTTTCTAAGAGCTTCCGCTTTAGACTTGTTAAACATCTTATCGTAGGATAGTGATGTCATAGACATACTAAAATCTCTGTATAAATCATCGAAACTACGACCACCTTTGCCTGTTTTTGGATCGGCATTTTTATATATTGCACCTTGTTGATGTTTATACAACTTATGATACTTATAAGATGGTGTTGTTTCTGACAACTTAACATCCTTAAGTAGTTCTTTTTGGAACATTACATTACGCAATGTTGATTCAGTTTTTTCATCAGAAGCCTTGAATCTTCTTAGCATTTCATAACCGGTATAATCTTTTATACCTAAATCTTTATGAGTAACATCAGAAGTTTCATTTTTAAACTCTTCTGTTGTCATATCTTGAAGACGTCTATATTCTTTTGCAAAATCCGCATTTGTTTCTGGGTTATATTTTCTATCGATATAACCAGATATTGCTTTAAATTTTGTAGAAGTATTATTTACATCTTCTTCATTGAAATATAATGAATCAGACAAGCTTTGTGTTAATTTTTCTTTTATTTCTTCCTTAGCTTTTCTTGCAGAGTCTGAATCAGGAACAACCTTATCAAACTGTTTTAATGTTTTATTAACCATAAAACCAATTGTATTCTTTAAGCTGCCATCAAATTGTTTGATTTCATCACCTTCATACATCGCAGTATTTTTAATAATAGCAATTTTATCTTTTTTATCTAATTTGATATTATTCTTCTTTAATGCATCTGAAACAATTGAGAATGCTTTATTTTTATCTTTGTTTAAGGCGTAAGAATATAATACCTTAGGTTCTTTTCCAAATGCGTAGTCAAAATAACTTCTTGCATTTTCATCTCGTTGTTTTTCAAAAGCTTTTACTTCTTCTACTGTATTAGCTTTTGCTAATTCTTTCCAATCCGCGCCATCAGGGAATGAACGAGTTAATGCAACTTTTTCAAAATTAACTTTTACCAAATCATTGTTTGGTAACGCATTATAATCTTCTTCTGTATCAATACCTTTATTAAATGGTGTTGTTTCAATACGTTTTTCTATTTTTTCATAATCTTTATGATATGCACTTCCTGCCTTTTTATTCTTAGCGATTTCCTCTCTAATTTCAGCTTGAGTCATATTAGAAGCTAATTTACTTAAATCTTCAACATATTCTCTTGAAGGGATAAATATAGTATCTTTTAACCCAGCTGCAACACGCTTAACTGTACCGTCATCACCAGGTAAAATCACATCGAATACAGATGAGAATTTATAACCATCATTGTCTCTAGTTAATTTTTTTAATTCTTTACTTGTTGGTGTTTCTGATACAACTTCGCCGCCTTTATGCATTAAGTCATCAACATAGTTACCATTTCTATACTTATCATTTGTGATATAACCTGTTTCACCACCACGGCGGTCACTATAATCAGTACGTTTTACACCATCAGAATCAACCCAAGTATTTTCTTGTTCACAAGCACCCCAAGAATTATCATGGTATAAAACATCTTTACCATTTAATGGAGAAATTTCTGCAATATATTGAGCATGAGCACCCATTCTATCATGGAATACTGATGTTGATGAAACTCCTGAATAAGGAGAATTTTTAATCTTATCAACAGCCTTTTCAAAGTCTTGAGTTGATTGATATTTTCTATCGGTCATTTGTTGGATAATTTTTACTTCTTTTTCAGTACTCATACCTCCAGTTATTTGAGGTACCCAATAACTCCCCATTCCAACACCCATTTTTCGAGAATGTTCTTCTAATGGTTTTCTTATTTCTTGTAAAACAAATGCTTCTTCTTTATTCACATCAGAATACATTTGATTTATTGATTTACTGATTCGTTTTAATGTATCTTTTTCTCCATTTGATAATTTATACAATGAAGGATCAGATATTTTACCTTGTCTTGATGAGAATTCATCTTCGGAACGTAATTTATCAATTTTATCAAATCTATCACGTAGAGGAATTAGTTCTCTTTCTGGAACGACTTCACCATTAGCTTCCATTTTTTTCATAACAGCATCTGCTGGTAATGGAGAATTAATAATTTCACCTTTTTCATTAGGCACAAACATCATGCTTCTTACGAAATAAACACTGTCTGATAACCTATTAAATGAAGCACCAATCTTCATTAAATGTTCTCTTGAAGTTGTTAATGGAGTATCTTCAGGAAGTTTATGAGCTTGATTAAATGCTTCTATAATAGTTGGACTATCATCATCTTCGGGATATTTCATTGCATTCATAACTAAGTTGTATGCATCTGCAAAACTTTGTAATTGGTTTTTATAACCCATTTTATTGTATATTTCTGTATATTCTTTATCTGATGCACCATTTAGCAATGTTTTTTCAAATTTTGAATATTCTTTTAATACTTTGTTTTTATCTGGTTTTTGCAAACTTAAAGCAAAAGATGCTTCATCTAATGATTCTTTATCGCCTTGTTCAATAGCTTCTCTTAGTCCTTTAACCTCGAAATACATAGATTGTTTTCTATCACCAAGGCCTAATAAAGCATAACCTTCATCCAATGATTTTGTAAGAAGTTTATTTAATGATTGATTTAAACCTGTAAGTGATTCTACTACTGTTTTTTTATCAGGTTCTATACCTAATACATTTGAGAAATGATTGATATAATTTTTATCACCAGTTTTATCTATATGCTTAATAACCTTAGATATATTGTTTGATAACAATGTTTCAGAATCTTCAACATTGTACTTAATCATTTTATCTGTTAAATAATCTTTATCATCTAAAGAAACATTTACATTATTTCTGTAAGCAACTGCTGCTGTATATAGTTTTCTCGCAGAAGCCATTTTAGCACCTTGAGATGATGAAGAATGCAAACTCTTCTGAATAGAATTTGAAGTTTCAACTAATTCTCTAATATTTGTAGTCTTCGCATCTAATGCAGCTGTATTAATATTTTGATGAGAATTTAATAAAAATGCGCGAACCTTTTTATCCTTCATCTTTGATTCTTCATTAGGGATAAAATGATATTGAGCAGTTCCATCTTTAACTTTATCTATATCACTAGATACATCTTTTCTTAATGTCAACAATTTAGAAAAAGTCTTTTGTATTTCTTTATCAGAACTATTTGGTAATACTGCTTTTATATCATCTTTTAATTGAGTATGAACCTTTTGAAGATATTTTATATCTTTATCATGGTTTTGATGTCTTTCGGTATTAGAAATTTCTTTATTTAATTGCATTTTCTTAGCATTACCAATTGCTTCTTTAGAAACTAATAATGCTTGATAATACTTATGTTTAGTAGCTAAATTAGGATCTTCCATTGGCATTAAGAAATGATTATCATACTCAGCACCGAAATTCTCAGTATCAAACGCCACATAATATTCTTTAGGCTTGTTACTAGAATCATACATATCACCAATGTTCATCCATTGAGTAGTGGAAGCATCTACAATTCTATAACCTTTTTTCTCTGCAGCATCAAAATCCACTGGAATTTTATCAACTGGAACACGTTTACCTTGTCCTAATTGAGTCTTATCATATACCATAACATGAGGAGTATCGTCTAACTCAGACAATATATTATCAACATAATTAGGTTTATCTTCATAAGCCATTGTTTTTCTAGCAATAGAAATTGCAGCACACATACCGTGAGATTTTTGGTTGATTGCTTTGATATTTGGAACTTCAGATTCTTTGGTATCAATAACCAAATCGTTAACCATTTCTGCTAATACTTTTGTTTTTTTACCTTCTAATTGAGGATTAATTTTGTAATCATCACTCATGAAATGATCTAATCTATTAAGCACATATTTTTTCTGCTTAATAGGAGTTTCTGATGAAGCTATGAAATAGTCTAAATTACTTTTTACTCTCTTAATATTAGGATTGCTTTCTGACTCTAATTGAGACATATCTAATCGTGATAAGATATTTTCTCTAGATTTCATTATAGATTTTTCGTCATCAGATAAAGGTTTTTTAGTATTAAATACTTCATTCATCAATGGAGTATATTTTTTCTGAACAATAGGATTTGACATAGCTAAAGACTGCTTTGTCGCATTATGCAACTTGGTTTTCCAATCATTTTTTGACTCTTTACCTAAGTCAATATTAGTCCCATATTTCAAATCTTCTGCGACATCAAGTAAAAATTTAACATTATTTTCACCTGACTCTTTTGCCAAATTATCAATTGCTTTATTAATTTTTATTTGATTATTTTCAGTTAATGAATAATTATTATCTTTTTTTAATTGTTCTACAGTATTTCTATCTTCACGACGACCTTTAAATGCTGGTTGAGATGGAGTAAATAAACTTAATTTCATAATTTTTCCTTATACACACACTTTCGCACTTTTTAGTTTAAAACAATGTACAATGGATTTTTTGCTAATTTATTACAAAACGTTAAGATTGTTGTGTATAAAATACACCAAAAAGGAAGGTCATAAAAACCTTCCTTTTAATAAATTTTAATTTGATTGTTAAACTAAATCATATTTTTTCTAATTTTTTCTTTAGCTTTATCAATAGCGTTAATTCTTTTTTGAACTGCATTAATTTGTTTCTTTAATGCATTTCTTTCGTTTTTAACTAATTTGTACTGAGCATCAACATCAGCATATTTAGTTTTTAGATTTAACAAATCATTTCTGATATCAACTTGTGCATTATCTAATTGAAGAATAGCATTTTGAATATTACCATTACCTAATGCTTCTTCAGCTTGAGGAACACCTGTTGCCTTAACAGCTGATTGAACTGGAGTAGCTTTTGGAGTTTGAGAAGATGAAATACTAGGTGTTTCATCAAAGTTTAAAGGAGTAAAAGCATTTCCATCTGCGAAAGCAACGCCTGAACATAATAACATACAAGCAGTTAAAATTATCTTCTTCATAAACATATCTCCATTAATTTAAAATTACATTATTATAATAGTATATTTTAAAATTATTCCAATCATTCATTTGATTGAATTTGTTATATATCAAGCTTATAACCGCCGCCATAAATTGTTGCAATATATTTTTTATCACCTGAAATCTTAGCAATCTTACTTCTTAGATGTCTAACATGAACTCTAATTGTCTCAACATCATCATCTGGGTCATATCCCCAAATTTCTTTAAGAAGTTTAGCAGATGAAACCATATTCCCATGGTTTTGAAATAACAAATTGAATATATCAAACTCAATAGGAGTCAATTTTGCAATTTTATCATTTATTTTTACACTATATGTTTCAGGTAAAAGTGTAATTTCTTTATAAGTTAACAATTCTTTTACTGCAACAGATTCTGGAATTTGATTAGAGCGTTTTAATAAAGCTCTTACCCTAACCTTCAATTCATCCATTTCAAAAGGTTTTACAAGATAATCGTCAACTCCAATATCGAAACCTTTTACTTTATCATTTAATTGAGATAAAGCAGTTAACATAAGAATTGGAACATTTTTCAAATCTGGATGCTGGCGCATTCTTTGTGCCACAGTATAACCATCAACATCTGGCATCATTACATCCAAAATAACCAAAGACGGCAACTCTTGTTTTGCAATTGCAAAGCCTTCAATGCCATCGAATGCCTGAACAACATTATATCCACTCAATTCTAAATTTATTTTAATGAGCTCATTTATAGCTCTATCATCATCTACAACTAATATTTTGTTCATACTTTTATAATAATATAAAAAAAATCTTAAATAAATACTGGAAAAATTTTTATGTCCTTTGTATCATATAATAACATAGTTGAGAAACATAGTATGAATAACGATAATATGACAGACGGAATCTCAGATTTAATATCCCAAGAGATTCATTCAAAAGACAAAATATTTAAACCCGACTTTAATCAAAAAACCGGCAGAGAATTGCTTGCGTTCTACCTCCAGACGAAGTTTAAACAAATTCTTGCTTATGATAAAAAAGCGGATATTCCTGTGTTCATAAATATTAAACCGGATTTTATTGCCAGATTTTCGAAACGCCTTATTAACAACCCTAATAAGCGTTTTTTAATAGGGATAACAGGGGAATCAGCATCAGGGAAATCAACTATTTGTAATGAAATTGAAAATGTTATTAAAAACTTTGAATTACCGGTATCAATTATTACAACTGACAACTATTTCAATGATATTTCAGAATTAATTTCAAAATATGGTGGTTTTGATAACTTAAGAGATAATGGATATGATATAGACTCACCACAAAACTTTCAACTTGAGCTTTTAAGACACGATTTAGAAAAAATATCTATGGGTGAAGATATTTATACTCCAGAATACTTACCAAATGGTACAGGAGTATCAGTTCCATTATCAAAGCATGTTAAATCAGAAAAAATCATCGTAGTTGAAGGAATGGCTACTATGTACGAAGGGGTTAAGGATTTATTTGATATAAAAATATACATTGAAACCGATTTAGAAGTAAGAAGAAGAAGATTCCTTACACGAGCAAGAGATGAAAGAAACCAAGATATGGAAAACGCTCTTAAACATTGGGAATATATTCTATCTGCAGGACAAAAATATATCATACCTTCAAGAAAAGATATGGATATTATTCTTAATGGGGATTCAAGTTTGGATTACTTCTCTCAAATTTTAGAATATATACACACTATTACGAACAACTTTGAACAATAAATCATTCTTTTAATCAATATACACCCTTTATAATTTATGTATAATATAAATTATGAATTTGTTAGAAATAAAAAATTATTCAATGTCGTTTCGCTGTGAAACAGGGATTTATACAACATTAAACAATATCAGCTTGAATATTCCATCAAAATCTATGGTTTCAATAGTTGGAGAATCTGGCTGCGGAAAAAGTATGACTGCAATGAGCATTCTTAAACTTCTTCCGAAAAATGCTGTTATAGATTCCGGAGAAATAATATTCCACAATAAAAACATATTAGAACTATCAAATTCAGAAATGAGAAAAATTAGAGGCTCTAAAATTGCATTAATTCCTCAAGATCCAATGACTTCACTCAATCCATTATATACAATTGGAAACCAACTTCTAGAAGTCATTAATAAAAATAAATCGTTATCAAAAGATGAAGCGATAAAAAAAGCAATTGAAGTTCTAGATATTGTAAAAATTCCGAATGCAAAAGAGAAACTAAACTCATATCCACACGAGTTTTCAGGCGGAATGAAGCAAAGAGCAATAATCGCAATGGCACTTGCAACTGATGCAGAATTAATCATTGCAGACGAGCCAACCACAGCATTAGATGTTACAATTCAAGCTCAGATAATGAATATATTAAACGAGATTAAAGTAAATTTAGGGACATCAATACTTTTAATCTCGCACGAATTAAACCTTGTAGGTCAATATTCGGATGAAATTAATGTAATGTATTCCGGTAGAATAGTAGAAAAGGCATCAGCTAAACGTATTTTTGAAAACCCATTACATCCATACACTGTAGCATTGTTAAATGCACTTCCTGCAAACAATCAAGGCAAAGAACTTAAAACAATTAACGGACAGCCTCCTAATATTCAAGAAGTGATATCAGGATGTCGTTTTAATCCGCGTTGCGAAAAAATAATTGATAAAATATGTAATGTAAAAAGTCCGGCCCTAAAAGAAATCGAGCCGAACCATTATGTTGAATGCTATTTATATCAAATTTAAAAATTTATTAATGTCTTACAGGAACTCTTACTAAATGTCCTTGTTCATCATAAGAACGTTCTAGAACAATAGCTTTATGTTCATCACGATTTTTGTATATATAATATAAAACCATATCAGCGCCAACTAAAACGAAATTAAGCAGATACAAGAAAAATACCATATCTGGACTATATAAAGCTTTATGAATCATTCCACATATATAACCAATTTCTACAAGCCATAAGAAAAATATACTTTTTCCTTTAACATTTTTAGTTTTATAAGTCTTAGCAACTTGGAAAGGCCAACTTGCTCCAAAACATACCATCATTCCGGCTTCAAAAATACTCATATAAAAATCCTTTATTAAATGTAAATTACACACTTATTATAATACTTTTTTTTTCAATTTCAACCCTATAAAATAAAACTTAATTTATTCTTTATATGTTTATGATAAAATACAAAACTGAGAATATGGAGGTCATCTATGTCAGACAATTTTAGCATTGATATCGTATCAGGGATAGATCATAACGAACTTTTAACAGCAATTGATAAAGTAAGGAATGATTTTTTATCTACATATAACCTTGGAACAAATACACAAATTGATTTAAATCCAGATAAATCAATCACAATCACAACCAACAATAAAAATAGTATTAAAGAAATTTGCGATAGCTTTGAATCACACTTAAATAAAAATGGAAATAGTGTAACAATAAACAGCATTGAATCGAGTGAAACAGTTGTTGGATCAGAGGTTAAACATATAATTAATATTATAAAAGGTTTCACTAAAGATATCGCAGATTCAATCGTTGACGATATCAAAGATTTAAAACTTGAAGTAGAAACAACAATACATAATAATCAAGTACGTGTTACTGGTAAAAATAAAGCTGATATTGATAATATTATAAAAATGATAAATAATAATCAAAAAAAATATAATACACCAATACATATTACAAATAACAAATAAGGAGAATTACTATGGCAAAAGATAGTAGCTTTGATATTGTATCAGAATTTGACAGACAAGAGCTTTTAAATGCTGTTGATCAAGTAAAAAGAGATTTACAATCAAGATTTGATTTAAAAAACTCTAATTCAGATATTGAATTAGAATCAGACAAAACAATTACAATCACTACAAGTGATGATATGAAGTTAAGAAACATCTATGATATTCTTCAAACAAAATTAGTAAAACGTGGTTTAAGTATCAGAATTTTAGACCCTCAACCAGTTGAAAACGCTTTAGGTGGAAATGTAAGACAAGTTTATAACCTAAGAAAGGGCTTAACTCAAGAATTAGCAAAGAAAATTGTTGCAGATATAAAAGATTCTAAACTAAAAGTTCAAGCATCAATCCAAGGTGATCAAGTAAGAGTAACAGGCAAAAGCAAAGACGATTTGCAAGAAGTAATTAAGTTATTAAGAGGTAATGAAGAAAAATATGATTACCCACTACAATTTACTAATTACAGATAATAGTCTATAACATACAAAAAGGCGGTCTTTGTTAAGACCGCCTTTTTAATATCAGATTGTATTAGTAAGAAGTTACTTCGTGATATTCTTTTTTGCTTCCGCCATTAATAAGAGCAGTTACACCTGTAATTACCGCGCCGATTGCTGCACCGATTGCTGCACCTTTCCAACCGAATTTCTTACCAGCTTTAGCACCTTGGATAACACCACCAGCAACACCTAATGTAACAGCTGGAGTTAAATAACCAACGCCTTTACCGAAACTAGACATTGCATCTTTAGCAGATTTACCTTCAACTTTTGAACCTTCCATATATGCAATTGTTTCATCGATATAGTTGTTGTGGTGTACAAAGCCTAATGCTTGTTTGAAACCGTGCATAAATGGATCATCACCATTTCTTTCAACATCATCTGCTAATTCAATATTATTTACTTGTGCATAATATTTAGCAACTGCAGCTCTGATTGAACGTTTAGCATTGATTCTTTCTTCATGAGTTTTTAATTCTAAACCAACTTCATTTTCGATTTCATCACAAACTTCATCAAATACAGCTGTTGCAGCACCCATATCATTGTTACTTATATGACGTGACATTTCATTTAATTTTTGATTTAAGATTTCAGAAGATGTATTTAAGGCGTATTGGTTACCACGTTGTTTCATAACGAATTTGGTTTGGCGGTCAGAGGTGTTGTCCATAATGTCATAATATCCATTATTCCATTTTTTAGCGTTGTCAACATATTTATCAACATCGCCATACCATCCGCCGAACATACCCATACCAGTCATTGGCATTGTTCCGCCCATCATACCACCCATTGGCATTCCAGTCATAGTAGGAGCTGTACCCATTGGAGCATTATATGGTGTTCCGAAAATTGAATATTCTGATTCAAAGTATTGACTTTGCATCGGTCTATTAAAGAATTGGAATTGTCCTTTAGCGTCTATATTTGGATTCGCTTTAGGAATTGTTAATGCTTGATCTGACATACAAACCTCCTAGTATAACCTAACCTTAAATAAATAATTTAACCTTTACTCTTATATAAAGTATTTCTATTCTTAAGAATTGACTTATTTTATTTATTTAGTTTACAAAAGTTAACAAAATAGCAAACTTTATAAAAAAAATGCTTTATTTAAACATCACTGGTGATATTAAGTGTAGGTTAATAACAAGGAGGATACCTAATGGTTAGAAGCGTAAGCGGTATGCCTTTCAATGCAATGCAAAATGCAAAGGCAGTGACATCGCGTAATGTAACTGGGACTTATTTTAAAGCAGGAGAAAAAATAGCAGCAAAAGCTAAAGATTCTACAAAAATCGGTTATTGGAGAGCAGCATTTTCAAGGTTAACAGACGAACAAATTAAGAATGTAAATGAAACAGGTAAATTAAATGGGAATGTAAAATTCCGTTCAAACGGACAAGGTGGATATACAATTGTTCCTAATCTTATGAACGTATCAGTTGGAACAAAAACACTTCCTGCAGGATTTGAATTAAAGAAAAACTTCTTAGGATTCACTTGCGTTGTTCCTAAAGATTCTGAAAGTATTCTATTAAAAAAGAGTAAATAGTTTTAAGGGTTACCCTGAGGTAACCCTTAAATAATTATTTCTTTGAAAATACGATTTCATCGTCATTTACATCAACATATACAGTGTCACCATCGACAAACTTGCGAGAAAGAATATCTTTTGACAATGGATTTTCTACAAGTTGTCTAATAACACGTTTCAATGGTCTTGCACCATATATTGGATTGAACCCTCTTGTTGCAAGCAAATCTTTCGCATCTTCTGATATCTCTATTGAGATATCTTTTTCTTTTAGTAAGTTTTTAAGATATTCCATTTGAATATCAACAATTTGAGACAATTGAGATAATGTCAATGATTTAAAGAAAATAGTTTCATCTATTCTGTTTAAGAATTCCGGTTTAAATCTATCTCTTAAAACAGCCATAACCTTTTCTTTAGTTTCATCAAAATTAGCTGTTTCCAATGTTGCATTCAATGAATCTTCAAGAATAATATCGCTACCGATATTACTTGTCATAATGATAACAGTATTTTTGAAATCAACAGTTCTGCCTTTAGCATCTGTTAATCTACCATCATCAAATATTTGAAGCATTATATTAAATACATCAGGATGAGCTTTTTCAATTTCATCAAATAGAACAACTGAATATGGTTTACGACGAACTGCTTCAGTTAGTTGACCACCTTCTTCGTATCCAACGTATCCTGGAGGAGCTCCAACTAATCTTGCAACATTATGTTTTTCCATATATTCGCTCATATCAATACGGATAATTGCATCTTCGTCATTAAACATAAACTCTGCAAGAGATTTTGCCAGTTCAGTTTTACCAACACCAGTTGGCCCTAAGAATAAGAAAGTACCAATTGGACGTTTTGGATCTTTTAGACCTGAACGAGCACGTCTTATAGAATCTGAAACAATTTCAACAGCTTCATCTTGTCCTATTAATCTCTTATGTAAGAAATCTTCCATTCTTAGAAGTTTTTCCATTTCACTTTCAACAAGTTTATTAACAGGAATACCTGTCCATTTACTTACAACTTCTGCAATATCATCATCGTCTACTTCTTCTTTAAGTAAACAATGATCTTTTTTAGGGCAAGAATCTTTATGTTGAATTGCATCTAATTCTTTTTCTAATTGCAAAAGTTTACCATATTTTAATTCAGCAGCAGTTTGCAAATCAGTATTTCTTTCTGCTTCTGCTATTTGTGTCTTAACTTGGTTTATCTCATCTTTGATTGCAGCTTCGCCTGTAATAGAAGCTTTTTCAAGTTCCCATTGAGATTTTAAAGTATCAACTTTAGAAGATAAATCATTAATTTCCTTAGTTAATTTATCGATTTTTTCTAATGATTCAGGACTATCTTCTTTTTTCAATGCTTCTCTTTCAATTTCAAGTTGCATTTTTTGTCTTAGCATCATATCAATTTCTTCAGGCATTGAATCAATTTCAATTCTTAAAGATGATGCAGCTTCATCAATTAAATCGATAGCTTTATCTGGTAAAAATCTATCTGTAATATATCTATCAGATAATTTAGCTGCTTGTACCAAGGCACTATCTAAGATTCTTACTCCATGGTGTACTTCATATTTTTCTTTTAAACCTCTTAAGATACTAATAGTATCTTCAACAGAAGGTTCTTCAAGTAAAATTGGTTGGAAACGACGTTCAAACGCAGGATCTTTTTCAATATACTTACGATATTCATTTAAAGTTGTAGCACCAATAGTTCTTAAAACCCCTCTTGCTAACATTGGTTTCAATAAGTTACCGGCATCCATAGCACCATCTGTAGCACCAGCACCAATTATTGTATGAATTTCATCAATAAATAGTACAATTTCACCATTTGAATCTTCTACTTGCTTTAA
>CALUUV010000018.1 GCA_944324055.1 Candidatus Gastranaerophilales bacterium
AATAGCCTCCATTTGTTTTGGACAAATAGGTCAATGACATATTTTATATTATGTGGAAAAATAGTTCATATGTCAAGATTACTTTTTTTAGGACAAAATATAAAAAAATATCGTAATAAAAAACAAATCAGCCAAGCAGATTTAGCTGAAAGGTTGGATTTATCAACTGAGTATATTTGTAGAGTTGAAAGAGGACAAAAATATCTTAGTCTTAGAAAATTGTTTGAACTGGCAGATATTCTCGAAATAAAAGTTTCAGCATTAATAGATTTTGATTAATTTAAATTATAAAAAGCAAACAAATATAAATTTACCCCACTAGCAATTTTTTTATTTACGCGCTTTTATTATAATAGAAAAGGTGTGTTTTATTTATGGTGTTAAAATTTAATTCTGCAGGTCATTGCTTAATAACTAAACAAACAGGTATCGAATTAACTAAAAAGCTTAAAGGAATAAAATATCCTCAAAGAGCCAAAAGCTATGATGTCGTTGAAATAGGTCATAATTTTAATCCTAGTGAATACTATACTAAAATAGTTACCTTTAGAGATAAAAATGGTGAAATTCTTCAGCGTAATATTACAAAAAAAACACCTAATGAAACTCTTGAAACAAAGAAAAACTATATAAAATACAATGATACTGCAATATTTGAACCAGGAAGTTATAATTTTTTACTTGTTGGTGGAAGAAAAATTAGTAGTGTAACAAAAAAGAATGGAAACTTTTTTGCGAAGTCAGAAGAAATTCAAACAGTTCCTAAGACAGAATCAAATCCAAGAGTAACAATTTCAAAAATAGAATCTTTTTCGACTGGCTATCCTGCAGTAGAAAAAGAAAACCAATCTTGTTATGAATATACTAGAGGAAATAAAAAAGGTTATTCTTTACAAAATTATATTAGAAACAATGATGCTGGATTATTTAAGTTTGGGGATTTTAAAGCAACATTTGAAAACATGAATGATCTATCAAAAGATAAACATTTACCTCTACATTTATATTCAGCAAAACAATTTAGATATATGGCTCCTTATATTATTGAAAATCCGGAACACAGACCTCCTGATGTAGCAATGAAATGGTATAATAAAGCACCAAAAAATGATGAAGAACATATTAGTTATGGCTTTTTCAATGGACAAGTTAACTTAAATAAAAGGACAGTTAAATCCAAAGAACAAGTTATACAAACTACGGCTCACGAAAAAGAACACGCATATCAAAGAGCAGAAATGAGAAAACCCGTAGAAATGCATACAGAAGAAACTAAAAAATACATATATGCTACTGAACATTATGTAAAAGCAGAAGACAACTACGAAGAATATTTAAAAAACTATAAAGAAGTTAAAGCTAGAGAAGCAGAAAATAAGGCTTTGAACGAATACAAAGATAATCTTAATAAACTTAGAGAAGAGTTTCCTTACGCACCAGATTATCAATTTGGGATGTAAATAAAATAACCTATTATATTTCCCATTTTGCTTTACCTTATTGCGTTTTTGTGATAATTTTTAATTAATATCACAAATAAGGAAGAGGATAATATAATGACAACAACAAAGATTAAAATTGAAGATTTACCGACAAAATATGACGCTCAAGAAACAGAAAGTCGTATTTACAAATTTTGGGAAGATGGAGAATACTTTAAAGCAGATAATAAAAGTAAAAAACCTCCTTATTCAATAGTCATTCCTCCTCCAAATGTCACAGGTGTATTACATATGGGACATGCACTTGATGGAACATTACAAGATATTTTAACAAGATACCATAGAATGGCTGGTTATGAAGCTCTTTGGGTTCCAGGAACAGACCATGCCGGTATTGCAACACAAAACGTTGTAGAAAAGAAATTAAGAGAACAAGGTTTATCAAGATACGATTTAGGTCGTGAAAAGTTCTTGGAAGAAACTTGGAACTGGGCTAATGAACACAAATCTGCAATCTTAAACCAATTCAAAAGATTAGGTGCATCATTCGATCGTTCAAGAGAAAGATTTACTTTTGATGAAGGTTGTTCTCAAGCTGTTAAGGAAGTATTTGTAAAACTTTATGAAAAAGGATTAATCTATAAAGGTAAATATATCGTTAACTGGTGTCCTAGATGTATGTCTGCTATTTCTGATGTAGAAACAGAATACAAAACAGAACAAGGACATTTATGGGAAATATCTTACCCTGTAAAAGGAGAACATGGTGCAATTATAGTTGCAACAACAAGACCAGAAACAATATTTGGTGATGTTGCAATTGCTGTTCACCCTAGCGATCACAAATACTCTGAATTAATTGGAAAAACAGTTATCATACCTTTATCAGGCAGAGAAATTCCAATTATTGCTGATGAATATGTAGATAAATCATTTGGTACAGGTGCAGTAAAAATTACACCTGCTCACGACCCTAATGACTATGAAGTAGGTAAACGTCACAACTTAAATCCTATTTGGGTTATTGATGAAGAAGGTAAAATGAAAGCTTGTGGCGAAGTTCCTCAAGAATTCCACGGTTTAGATAGATACGAATGCCGAGAAAAATTAATTGGAATGCTTGAATATAATAAATTCTTATTAAGAACAACAGACCACGAACATAACGTAGGAAAATGTCAACGTTGTGGTACAACAATTGAGCCACTTTTATCTGAACAATGGTTCGTAAAAATGGAACCATTAGCAAAAGAAGCTATTGCTGCTGTAAAAGATGGACGTATTAAATTTATTCCTCAACGTTGGGAAAAAGATTATTTAGGATGGATGGAAAATATCAGAGATTGGTGTATTTCTAGACAACTTTGGTGGGGACATCAAATTCCAGCATATTATCATAAACAAACAGGAGAAATGGTTGTTGCAAAAGAAAATCCTGATCCAGAAAATTACGTTCAAGATTCAGATTGTCTTGATACTTGGTTCTCATCTGGGTTATGGCCTTTTTCAACAATGGGATTCCCTAATGCAGAAACAGATGACTTTAAAAAATTCTATCCAACATCTGTTCTTGTAACAGGTTTTGATATTATTTTCTTCTGGGTTGCAAGAATGATTACAATGGGACTAGAGTTCACTGGAAAAGCTCCATTCCCTGTTGTTTATATCCACGGACTTATCAGAGATGAAAAAGGTCAAAAAATGTCTAAATCAAAAGGTAACACCATTGACCCTGTTCAAATTATTGATAAGTATGGTTGTGACGCCTTAAGATTTACAATGACATCTTTATGTACTTATGGTGGACAAGACATCAAAGTATCTGATGACAAATTTGAATACGGAAGAAATTTTGCAAATAAAATTTGGAATGCTTCAAGATTTGTATTAATGAACCTTGAAGGAGTTGATGGCAAAGATGTAGATATGAACAATCTTACTATCGCGGATAAGTGGATTATTGATAAAATGAATTCTGTTGCAAAACTTGTTAACAGCAATATTAAAGAATACAGAATTGGAGAAACTGCTCACGTTCTTTATGATTTCTTCTGGAATTCATATTGTGACTGGTATGTTGAAATTGCTAAAATCCAATTGAGAGATGAAGCATTAAAACTTAATACTCAAAGAGTTTTAAGATATGTTCTTGATATGTCTTTAAGAATGCTACATCCAATTATGCCTCATATTACAGAAGAAGTATGGCAATTAATACCAAAAGCTGATAGTTGCACAACACCAGCTATTATTGTTTCAGAATTCCCTCAATATGAAGACAAATTAGCATTCCCTAAAGAAGCTAAAGAAATGGAATTAGTATTCAATACAATTTCATCATTAAGAAACTTAAGACAAAGCTTTAACATTCCAACATCTACAGAAATTAATGTTGAAGTTAGAGCAGAAAAAGAAGAAAAACCAATATTTGAAGCAATTGAATCATATATTCATAGATTAGCAAAAGTTGCTGATATATCATACGGAGATGAAGCAGCACCGCTACCTCCTAAATCAGCTACTGCAGTTGTTTCAGCTTCAAAACTTATTGTTCCATTAGCTGACTTAATTGATATTAAATCAGAAATTGCAAGACAAGAAAAGAAACTTGCAAAACTAACTAATGAAAAGAATTCTTTAGAAGGCAGAATGAAAAATGAAAAATTTGTTGCTAATGCTCCTGAAGAATTAATTAATCAAACAAAAGAAAGAATAGCTGAAATTCAAACACAAGAAAACGTTATTAATGATTTGATTAAATCACTTTCAGAATAAAATAATAAATTTATTATAAAAAAGCTACTTCATTTAGAAGTAGCTTTTTTATTGACAATAGTTTTTTCTTTTGATACATTAGTAGAAAAATCTACTCGTAAAATTTTCTACTAACGGAGGAGCAATGAAATTTGATAAACACTTTATAGATTCACTAGGATATGAACTTGAACTATCAGCAAGAGTATGCCATGAAACTTTTAAAAGATGGTTTGAAAAACATACCCAAAAGTATTTATCATTAGAAGAATTTATAATACTAGATACCTTAGATTGCAATAAGAACTTTTCTCAAATAGAACTTGCAAATGCAACTTTAAAAGGTAAAGCTCATACAGGTAAATTTTTAGATTCATTAGAAGAAAAAGGGTTAATTACCAGATTATATGACACAAAAAACTCTAGAATGGTTAAAATACCTGTTATGACAGATTTAGGTAAAAAAACTTATGATGAATTAAGACTAAAAATTAAAGAACAATTTGACAGAATTCATGAAACTATTCCTAAAAATGAAATACAAGAAGTGAAAGAGAAGTTAAGAAAATTTAGGAAAGCAGTTACTGAAATAGAAAATATTTCATTTAATTAATAATAAGGAAACAATAATGAGTGAAGCAAATACAATTACAGAAGAATGGAAACCGAGTAAGAACCCTTGGTTAATTGCAGCACCTTTGATGATTGCAGTATTTATGTATGCGTTAGATGAAACAATCTCAAACGTTGCATTACCATATATGGCTGGAAGTTTTTCAGTTAGTCATACCGAATCAACTTGGATTATTACAAGTTATTTAATCGCAAGTGGTATTATCATTACAACAAGTGACTTTTTCTGTAAACTAATGGGACGTAATAATTATTTTATGTTCAGTTTATTTATATTTACGATTGCTTCATTTCTTTGCGGGATATCACATTCTATTGGAATGATGATATTTTCAAGATTTTTACAAGGTCTAGGTGGTGGGGGGATATTGCCTCTTACACAAGCGATAATGCTTGAAAGTTTTCCTAAAAAACAAAGAGCTCAAGCTATGGCTTTGTTTGGATTGGGAGTAATTGTAGCACCTATCGTTGGTCCAGCATTAGGAGGTTGGATTACAGAAAATTGGTCTTGGCCTTTTATATATTATATTAACCTACCTTTTGGTGTTTTTGTTTTATCTATTGCTCCTAAATTATTAGAAGAACCTCCTTATGCAAAAAAACAGAAGAATGTTTCAATGGACTTTATAGGTTTCTTCTTCTTAAGTATATGGCTAATTGCCTTCCAAGTATTTTTAGATAAAGGTAATGATGCCGATTGGTTTGGTGCAACTTGGATTTGTTGGACTTTTGCAATATCAACAATAAGTTTTATTTTATTTGCATTATCTCAAGTATTAAATAAGAAAAATCCTCTTGTAGATTTAAGTATACTTAAAGATAAGAATTACCTATTCGGAACAATAATTCAAGTATTTTTAATGGGTGCAATGATGGGATCAGCTGCTATGCTTCCATCAATGTTACAAAGTATGATGGGATATACATCTTTCTTAAGCGGTTTATCAATGGTTCCAAGAGGAGCAGGTTGTTTAGTTGCAACTGTTTTAAATGCGACATTAACTCCTGTTATTGGTGAAAAACCAATGGTTATTATGGGCTTAATAATATTAGGATTGGGTAGTTTAGCATTTGGAGAAATAAACCTACAAATTGCACTTTCAAATATTGCACTACCAAACTTCTTATTTGGTATGGGTATGGTTATGGCTCTTGTACCATTAATCAACTTATCTTGCTGCACATTAAAAAATGAACAACTTACAAATGCAAGTGGTGTACAAAATTTATTTAAAAATATTGGAGCTGCAGTAGGTACTTCGCTTGTAACAACTTGTGTTTCAAGATTTGCTCAAGTACACCAATATATGATGGTTGGAAATTTAGCAGATACAAATAATGCTTTTATTGAAAGAGTACAAGCATTAGCAGGATCGTTTTCTGGTTTAACAGAACCTATGACTGCTACATTTATGGCTCAAGCTAGACTTTACCAACAATTAGTTCAACAATCTCATTTATGGGCATATATTGATACTTTTAGAGTATTTGCAATGGCATCTTTTGCTATTTTACCTTTAATGTTATTAGTAAGATCACCTAAAAGCATTGAAAAGAAATTAGCGAAAAAACAAGCAAAATAAAGAATTAAACAACTTCTGTATTAACAGTATGAATATCAAATATTATAGGTTCATTTTGAGTTATATATTTATCTAATGCTTGTTTTAATTCTTCAACAGTTCTAATTGTTACACCTTTAATATTATATGCTGATGCAATTTGAACAAAATCAGGATTTATCATATCTGATTGATAATAACGACCGCCATAATATCTTCCTTGAGCCTGCTTTACTAACCCTAAAGAAGAATTATTCATAATAATAATTTTTATAGGAATTCTATATTCTAAACAAGTTCCTAATTCTTGCATATTCATCTGGAATGAACCATCACCGGTTATATTTATAATTAAAGAATCAGGTTTTGCAAGATATGCACCAATTGCAGCAGGAAAACCAAACCCCATAGCTCCAAGGCCACCTGATGTTAAAAAATTATATGGAGTTTTAGACTTAAATATTTTACTTGTAAGAATTTGATGTTGACCGACATCTGTTGTAATTATTGGATTATATTTCTGAGTATAATCGTGAATAATATTTAAAACATTTTCTGTTATTAATCTATCATCTGTTGATGATATATAACTTAAATTTTCGTTAGAATATATTTTTTTTAATGTCTCAATTTTATCAATCCAATCAAATTTTAAATTAAACATTACATTATTAGATTTTATATTTCCTAATAATTGTTGTAATAGTATATTCAAATTTCCATTTATTTCTTGATATACACTTACATTAGAACTAGTATTTGGTTCTATATTTAAATTAATAATTTTTGTATTCGGTAAAAACTGTTCTGACTTTCCTGTTATTCTACTATCTAATCTCGACCCTAAACTTATCAACAAATCAGATTCTTTCAATATTGAATTAGCTAAATTTGAGCCATTAACCCCAACCATTCCTAAGGATAAATCATCAACTATACCTTTTCCCATTAATGTATGAACTATTGGGAAATTAGAAATATGTAATAAATCTCTTATTAAAGTTGCAGAAGATTTTGCACCGCCACCAACAAGAATAACAGGACGCTTTGATGTTTTCATTGAATCTATAAGTTTAACTATATTAAATTGAGAAGTTTCAACTGCAAAATTTGGGATATAAATTTTTTCAATTGGTTCAGATTCAA
Source organism: Candidatus Gastranaerophilales bacterium (assembly GCA_944324055.1). GTDB lineage: Bacteria > Cyanobacteriota > Vampirovibrionia > Gastranaerophilales > Gastranaerophilaceae > UMGS1585. Next base: position 7,538 of record CALUUV010000018.1, read on the forward strand.
ATTCTTGAGTTAATATACTTTTAGGTACGGATATAACAACTGGCCCCATCGGAGGCATTTGAGCGATTTTAAAAGCATCTTTCAAAACTGATAAAATATCTTTAACATCTGTAATTACAAAATTTTTCTTTGCACAAGAACTGGTAATCTTAGACATATCTGCTTCTTGGAAATTATTACATCCCATTTCTTCACATTGCCCAGCAATTACAACTAAAGGGGTTTTATCAGAATATGCATTTAATATCCCTGTCACAGTATTAGTTGCACCAGGACCAGAAGTAACAATTACAACACCAGTTTTATTACTTACACGTGCATAGCCTTCTGCAGCATGAACTGCTGCTTGCTCATGACGACATAAGTAATGTTGAATTTTGTTCAATTTCCCCAACTCATCATAAAGAGGTAGAACGACAGCACCTGGATAACCAAAGACCTTATCTACTCCTTCTGATAATAAAAATTCTACAAATAATTTTGCACCAGTTATTATATTTGTTTCTGTTTTTGATACCATATCAGTTGATTGTATATCAAAAACAAATTAAATTAAAATAATATTAACTAAATAATTTGAAAGTTCTATCTACGTTATCTTTTGCAACAGTTTTTAATGTATCCATTTCTGTTTTTATTGCATTTCTTTCAGCTTCAAGAGCAGCTAAATCAGTATCAAATTTCTTATCTTTAGCATCAATTTTTCTCATATCAGCTTCATATTTTGCTTCCGCTTTCTTCAATGCAATATCATTACTAACTTCTTGTAATCCTGTATTTGTAGCAACATTTGTATCATACCATTCACCTTCATGATCTACTGACTTGATATATACAAAACCGCTATTAACCATATTTGTAACCCAATCAGTATTATTTAACATTTCATCAGGTATTACAGTACAACCTCCAGCTTCTACTATTGCATTATACAATCTGATATAATAGTTAAATTTTGCTAAATCAGATGCTGCATCACCGGCATATACATCAATGGTTGAAGAATCATTTGAGATTCCACCGTTTGAGTAAATTGCTCCAGTATTATATGCAGAACTGCCAAATACTGCAATATTATTGAAATATTTGAAAAACTCACTCATCGGAATTTTTAATACATCTTTATCATCCCATGGGTTTATCAATTCAACGTAATCGGATGTAGCATTTTTAACAGTATAAGCATGATTATTCACAATACCTTCTGCTGTATTTGATGCACTGTTGGTTGAAACTATAATATTATTAATTTTACCTGATTTATAAGCATTCCATATTTCATTAAATTTAGTTGATGAATTACCATAAACACCCATCATGCTATTACCAAGAATATATTCAGATAATTTATTCCAGGTACAATTTGACAGATCACCATGACCATTTTGCTGCATTAATTTGTTTAATGCGTACTCTGCAACTCTTAAATCTAAATCACCTTCTGCATATCCTGATGCATCAATATCCGCTTGTGTTACTGTTATGGTATTGTTACCTCCGGTATATTTATTAAATTTTACGGTATAAGAATCACCTGATTTTGAGATTGAATAATATGGAGAAATGTTTTTATTATTAAGAGTCAAACTGTTCATTAATGATAAAAATCTACAATCTCCAAGACTTCCTTGAGTAGCCCAGCCATCTTTACCATCTAATGAACCACCTGTTTTTGAGAATTTTTCTTCTATACCTGTCGCAGAAGTCACAACACCAGCTATATTCATATATGAATCAGTACCTGCTCCGCCATCAATAATATGATTATGACCATAAGATGTAACATAATCATTTCCTGAACCGGTATTTACAGTATTTTTCGTACTTCCTGATTTAAAATAGTTACCATTAAAACCTAAAACAGTCCCTATTCTTACGATATCATTACCACCATTGGTATTTAATACATTATTACTCCCCAAAAGAATAATATCATCATTTTGAGTAGAACTTGTAGAAGCATCTATTTGTAAGCCGTCACCTCTTATTACTAATCTTCCGTTATTTAAGAATTGGAAAGATGCATTTGTACTTGCATCAGCTGAAATTGTATAAGTATAATTGCTACCACCTAATGGGTTAGTTAAAGTTAAAGTAATTGGAGTAGTTCCTATTTTTGTACTTGTTTTTTGTCCTCTATTTAACGAAATATTTCCTGTTGCGTCAGGGGTAACAGGTTTTAAATTGCCAGTTGTTGTTTCAGCACCATTTGGAATAGTTGTTAAACCTGCCATTTTTAAAGCAAAATCTTCTCCTGTTGCAGCATTATTATATGCGTCTGCAACAACTTGTGGTACATATATAAAATTAGTTCTTGTATCAGCTAAAGCATATTGAGCACAAGCTCCTGGTTGATAAGTACATAATGAAGAATAGGTTGCATCAACAAAACTTGCAGAACCATCTGCACCAATTGTTTTATATTGGATTTTAGTTGAATTTAAAGCATTTTCATACTCTTTATAAACTTGAGTAGATTCATTCGCCATTTGAAGCTTTTGAGCTTCTAGCTTTTGAGCCTTATATTCAATATCATGCATTCTTCCTGTTAAAGACAAAAGTCTTGCTTGTGATGACGATAAACCCATTTTTCCCTATTCCAATTACTTATACAAAATGGAATACGGCATTTTATAGAGTTTCTTTAACTCATATCGAATTATTGTTACAATTATTTACAATAGAATATTACTTATTTCTCAAGAAAAAAGATGCAATTTCATTATGAGATAACACCTTTGAAATTGGACGGCCATGAGGACAAGTATATGGATGTTTACAAGCTCGCCAACGTTTAATTATCTCTTGCATTTGAAACATATTCAATGAAGTATTAGCTTTTACTGCTGCTTTGCAAGATGTTGTTATTAAAATCTTTTCTTCTAAATTATCTAAATCACCTTCTAGATTTTCTAACAAATCATTTATTATATCTTTAGGAGACACTTTAGATAATAATTGTGGAACTTTTTTAAACATAATATCTGTATCATTTAAAAATTCAATTCCATAGCCAAATTTTGCAAACTTATCGATATTTTCTTTTACTAATTCTGCATCTGAAGGAGATAGCTCAATAATATCAGAAATAAATAATAACTGAGATGCAGGTTCTTTTTGATTCTTTAATGTTTCATAAATATATCTTTCATCTGCAATATGTTGATCAACTATTTCTAAACCTTCTTCTCTTTCTATAAGAATATACGTTTTCTTATATTGACCGATTATATTTTCTTCAGATTTTATCTCTACATTATCTCCAACTATTGTAGGTTTTGAGATAAATCCTTTATTTTGCTCCATTTGAGGAGTATATGTTTTTACTGGTTTTATAAATGAAGGATGCATCTTTTGCTGAACATCTTCTGAAGCTTGACTAACTTCTTGTTCTTCCTTTTTAGCAAACAACATATTTTGGATTTGAGAATTAACAGGTTCTTCAACTTGATAATCATCCATTTCTTTTTCAACAGGACTTTGTTGTGTATTAATTCTTACAATGTTAGATAAAGAATTATCTATTGAAGCTCGTATAAAATTAAAAATTTGATTTGGATTTTTATATTTTACTTCTTTTTTAGTTGGGTGAACATTTATATCTAATTCATCAGACGGTAATTCTAAATTTAAAACTACAAAAGGATACTTTCCTGATGGAAGCATATTTTTATAAGCAGTATCAATTGCTTTTAAAAATACAGGGCATTTAACTGTTCTTGAATTAACAAATATATGACAATCTTTTTTACTTGATCTTGTAAAATCAGGAGAACTTACATATCCAGTTATTTTAAAACCTGATAAATTATCAACACCTTCAACTGGTCTTAATTTATCAAATAATGTTTTAGAAAACATTGTCTTTATAACTTCAGGCAAAGACCCCAAACCATTTGTTTTTAATACTGTTTTTTCATTATTTTTCAATTCAAAAGCAATATTTGGATTAACTAATGCTAAAGATGAAACTAACTCAGAAATATATGCAAATTCAGTTTTAGGATTTTTTAAAAATTTCAAACGTACAGGAAGATTATAAAACAAATCTCTAACTTCCATAATTGTACCAACTGCACAACCAGTCTCAATTTTATGGACTTCAGAATTTTCACAAGTAACTTTAGTTCCAACTTCAAACTCTTTTGTGCGAGTAATACAAGTTAATTTTGATATTGAAATAATACTTGATAAAGCTTCACCTCTAAACCCTAAAGTTCTTATATTATATAAATCATCAGTATTTTCAATTTTACTTGTTGCATGTTTTGAAAAAGCAAGAATAATATCATCAGGATGAATTCCAGATCCATTATCTGCAATTCTTATATCCCTACATTCATTTGATATATCAATACTAATCTTTGACGCTCCTGCATCAATTGAGTTTTCAACAAGTTCTTTAACAACAGAAAAAGGACGTTCTATAACTTCTCCTGCTGCAATTTGATTTATTATATGTTTTGATAACTGTTTTATTCTCCCCATAAAATTATTCTAACTTAAAAAAAAATATATAGCACTTTTGTAACAAATAGCTTATAATAAGAAGAGAAAGAGGTAACAACTATGAGTTTTGGAATTGGTGGCGCAGACCCATTTAAACCATATTCATCAAATGCAGAAGCTGGCGGAAGCATGGGTGTTTATGTTAAAAGAAACAAAAAAGGTAATAAAAATAAAGACGAAGAAGAAAAAAATTCTATTCTAGAAGATTCTGATGACGATAATCTTGAAGTAGATATTGATGATGATTTTATTTTATAAAAATATAAAAAAATATTCTAAATAATAGCAATTTTTATTATTACTGGTTTTATATATATATGGAGATTCGTAAAAATAATATTCGAATGAATTATCAACCAGTTCCGTCAAATAACAAATCTGACGCGAAAGATTGCAATGAGAATTTTTCACCCAATAATAATCAAGAAGGAATGAAATCTCTTGCTAACTATAATGTTGCAGGAATAAAATTCAAAGGTTATTATGGAAACCAACAACCTGCAAAAAAATTATTTTGGATTCTAACAGGTAGAAATCAAATATATAGAGATAACGAAACAGATTATAATACATATTATACTGGTACTAATAAAAAATGGGTAACAACCAACCCAGAAGATTTACTAAAAAGAACTCCAGAGCAAGCAATACAAAGTATTTGTACATTAAATAATCATTTGGATATTCCAGGGTATATACTATCGCCTAACTATGGCAATAAATGGGGAAGACGAGCAAATTATATTGAAATCAACCCTAGAACAATCGCACAAGCATATGGTGATACAAAAGAAGAAGGATTACTAAATACACTCAAACTTCTTCCTGCAATACCACCATCTAGTAAAAGTGTTGCAAACTGCATTATTTTATCAGAATTATACCCTCCAATGTATAGAGATAATGATGGAAAAACAGGTTATGGTTCTTTATATACAGTAGACTTACATTCTGGAATATCTAGAACACTTTTATCAAAAAATCTCTCTAGAGGCCAAGAACGAATGGGTGATGATGAACAAGTTAAAGCATTCAATGATTTAGCTCATATTAGAGGTTTAAAAACAGGAATCAGAATGCCATTATCTGAAGGCCAGATGACTGTTCAAGGCAGACCTTTTAATTGGGATAAAGACGAAAAAGCATTTATTGATGCTTGTTGTTGGGCTGTTGATTTAGGTTTTGATGCTATATATTTTGATAGTGCAAAACACGTTGGCAATTATGATATGGGAAATTACTGCGGAAATGGTAGAGTTCCTAATTATGGTCAAATGCAATGGATTACAAGCCAAATCAGAGAAAAAACCGGACGCCAAGATATTTCATTAATAGGCGAAAAATGTAATGATGATACAAGATTTAATAACTTAGGACTTACAGCTGGAAACGATTGGGGCAAAGCAGATAGCTATGAAAGTGTAATGCACGAATACAAAAAGCAACGTTGGAATGACGAATATGCTGCAGGACCAATTATTTCTGATGACAATGATAATGGTGCAATCTCATTTGAACAAAGAAGAAATAGGTTAGGAAATGCACTAAATGCTTATGAAGATATTGGGTACAAATTACCTGTATTTATGCAAATGCACGATTTATTCCCATTGACTCCATATACAAATACACACAACGAAATGATGAATTCATACAACAGAACAACTTATGGAGATCATGAAAGTAATTATAACAATACATTCAATACATCTCAAGCAGCAAGAGATTATAGAATGGGTATGTACCATGAATTTTTAAATGTTATTGACCGTTAGTAAGCTTGTTATAATTTTCTAAATAAACTTTTGCTAATTTAGGTTTATCAAGTTTTTTATAAACATAAGCTAAGTTATAATGAAAATCTGGTTCTGTATTTTTCAATTCAATTGCTTTTATAAGCTTTGATTTTGCTCTTTTTAAATCACCAGCTTTTATATATGCACAACCTAAATTGTAATATGCATAAGGAAATTCTGGAGCATATTTTATTGCCTTTTTATAATAATCTATTGCCATAAAAAATTTATCATCATTTAAACATATATTAGCAATATTATAGTAAGGCTTGTAATTATATTCATCTACTAATATAGCTCTTTTATACATAAATATAGCATCTTCACGTCTTCCTAAATCTAACAATATATTTCCTATTAAAAGATTATCTTGTGCAGTTCTATATTTTTCTGGAATCTTTAAAAATGTATCCAAAGATTCATCTAAATTATTATCATTATATAAAGCAACAGCCTGTTGAGATAAGTTATGAACTCGTTCTAATTCTTCTTTAACTTGTTCTTTTGAAACCATATCTTCCCCAACAGATACTTTGTTCTTTTTGAATGGATTTTTAATATTAAATTTATTAGAATTATTATTTAGTTCGTCTGTAGCTGATTTAACAACATTTTCTTCCAAATTATTTTCTGTTTTAGGATTATCCTTTTTAACCTCTTCTTTTTGGGTTTTATTTACTACCTTAGGCTCAACCTTTTTAACTTCTTCTTTCTTAGGTTTATTTACTGCCTTAGCTTCAGCTTTTTTAACTTCTTCTTTCTTAGGTTTATTTACCGCCTTAGGCTCAGCTTTTTTAACTTCTTCTTTCGAAGGTTTATTTACTGCCTTAGGCTCAACTTTTTTAACTTCTTCTTTCGGAGGTTTATTTACCGCCTTAGGCTCAACTTTTTTAACTTCTTCTTTCTTAGGTTTATTTACTGCCTTAGACTCAACTTTTTTAACTTCTTCTTTCTTAGGTTTATTTACTGCCTTAGGCTCAACTTTTTTAACTTCTTCTTTCGAAGATTTATTTACTGTCTTTGGCTCAGTTTTTTTAACCTCTTTTTTCGCAGGCTTATCTATTGAATTCTTTGAAGAATCTATAATCTGCTTATTAGTTTCTGATGTCTTTTTTACAGCAAATTTAGGCATATTAAATTCTGCCAAACAAGAATTTGAAAATAACTGTAAAACCAATATTGTTAAAATTATTTTTCGCATATCCAAATTATATTCTAAATTTATTTATTAATCCACTAAACCATCTATTGGAAATTAAAAAAAATATATGCCAAAATATTATAAATGTCTCTTTTACTGATTATTCCCTCGTTTTAACTCCTTTTAAACGAGGGTTGTTATTATTTAATAAGAGTTCAAAAAACTTGCTTTTTTAGATGTTATTAATTAAAATAAACTTATGGCATTGTTTCAGGAAAACCAAAAGGCAAAAATAATTTTTAAAGCTGATAATAAAATTGTTGAAATGGATTGCTACATTGAAAAAATTTATTATGACAGAATAAAATTAAACTTGCCAAAAGCTGCAAACAGATATACTCCATATTTGAAAACAGGAACAGAAATTACTGTTAATGTATTTTCTCACGTAGGGGTTTTAGTCCAAGAATCAATAATCTTAACATCCCCACTTGAAAAAGAATTTACAGTTGAATATGATATAGATGCCATACAAATCAATAATAGAAGACGAATAAAAAGATATTCAGCTAACTGTGATTTAATAATATTTAGACCACTTTTAGGAAATATTGAAACCAAAATAATTGATATAAGCACACGTGGTTTAAGATATTACTCAGATATCCCACTTGAAGCCGGATCAATTTTTGATTGCAAAGTAGAACTTACACCTACAGACGCAAAAATATTATTCAAAGGTAAAATAATGGATAATAAAGGCTTACCAACAGGTGTATACCGAATGGTAATTCATAAAATAGCTTACAAAGATAAACAAGCACTATTAGACTACTGTGAAACAATGCTTGTATAAATATGGAAATAAAAAATGAAAGATAATATGAATATGATTGATAATTCTCCAATTGACAACGAACAAAATAATAATAAAGTTAAAAAAGCAATTGAACGATGCCAATTGGATTTGCAAAAAGATCCAAACAATGCCAAATTACATATAAGACTTGGTGATCTTTATTTACAATGGCACCTTGATATATTTAATTCTTGCCAATACATTGATGAGGCTATTACAGAATATCAATGTGCTCTTGAAACATATATGGATTCTGCAGAAATTTACTATAAAATAGGTAAAGCTCAGTTCTATAAAGGTGATTTAGATAAAGCCATTAATTATTTAAATATGGCTATTGAAAAAAATCCTAAATATGCAAAAGCTTATTATGTTTTAGCTGAAACATATACAAGAAAAGCTTATTTCTTTGAAGCTATTAATGCAGCTAAAAAAGCTGTAAAATATAAACCGTTTAGAAATTCTTGTGCACACTTTTTATTACACAAGTTATATCAAGCTTCTTCATTTAGAGATTTCAAAAAAACATTCCAATCAAGAATGGAACAGTTGCTATCAATTCTTACTTTCGCTTTTGATAAAAAAGCAATATCAAACTTATGTAGATCAATCTCATACTTAAGATTCTTCCCTACATTAGTAAAAGGATTTTACTATATACAACTTAGAAATATAGAAGCAGCAATTAACCTATACAGCAATGCTATTGAAAAAGCCCCAGGTTTTGTTCCTTTATACTGCTTACTTGGTGATGCATATCTTGCAATTGGACATTTTGAAGATGCTATTACTGAATACAAAATGGCAATTTGGTTAGATAGCTTAAATATTCCAGCTTATAGACACCTTTGCCAAGCATACGAAGAACAAGGGGACTATGATAGAGCTATTGAAATCTATCTAAAACTTATTTCAATAATGCCAACAGTTCCTGATTTTCACTCAAATTTAGCAAACTTGTACTATGTAAAAGGTGAAGTTCCTGCTGCAATATCTCAATATCAAGCAGCAATTACACTTAACCCTAATAAAAGATGGACAAGTATTATTGCACAAACATTAGGCTTCGTTTATCAAGAAAATCAAAATAATTTAGATGCAGCTATATGCTCATATCAAAATGCTTATACTTTAACACCAGAAGATATAGATATTTATATCAATCTAGGTAGTGCATTCTATGATAAAGAAGATTATGACAATGCAGTTAATGTATATAGAAAAGCTCTTGAGTTAGATCCTGAAAATGCCAAAATCCATTGTAACCTAGGATTTTTACATTGGGGCAAAGGTAATACAGAAGAAGCAATAAAAGAATACGAACTTGCAATAAAATATGATGAAAATTATGATATTGCATACAACAACTTAGGTGTTATTTATCTTGACGATTTAGGCAGAGTACAAAAAGCAATTGAACTATTTAAGAAATCTGCTGAAACAAACCCTAACTACGCTTTAGCACATTTTAACCTTGCAAGAGCAATTACAATTGTTGGAGATAAAATTGAAGCTGCGAAGTTATATCAAATCGCTCAAGATATTAATAAAGTAACTAATGAAATTGATCCACAAGATATTATAGATAAGATTAATGGGCTTTTCTCATAGAAAGGATATTATGACAACAAATAATAAAATTATAATTACTGTATCTGGAACTGACAAAGTTGGAATAGTAGCAAAAGTTGCAACTATATTAGCTCAACTTAATGTAAATATCGAAGATATTAAACAAACTCTTATGCAAGGGCATTTTGTAATGTTTATGTTATGTGATATTACAAATTCAAAAAACTCTTTTAAAGAAATAAAAGATAGCCTTCAAAAAGAAGGAGAAAATCTTGGTATGGAAGTTTGGGTTCAAAGAAAAGAGATTTTTGATACAATGCATACAGTAGGTTAAATTTTAATCAAAACTTATAAAAAAAAGCCGGTTTAGATAACCGGCTTTTAAAATGTGCTTATTATAAACAAATGTATTATTTATTAATCTTAGTTAATTTAGTTCTAATTCCATTAGCTAAATCAGGACGACCACTTTTTTCATAAATTTCTGACATTGATTCTAGAAATTTTAAACTATCTACTCTTTTAGGTTGTATTTTAGGTTGAGTAACAGTTGTTGCTTGTGGTCTTGCTACTCTACTTTGAGATGAAACACTTCTTCTTTGAGGTGCAACAGAATCAGCCATTAAATTTCTTTTTGGTAAAGATGATAATCTTTGAGCTGTAGCTGATTGGTTTTGTTGATGGATATAAGGAGGCTGTGTACTGTTTTGATAAGCCTTTAATCCATAGTTCATTGTTGTATAAGGTTTATTTGTTGCATTTCTATATCCAGGAGTAAGACTTGGAACATCTTTAGTATTTGCAATATCTCTATTACGTAAACCTTGTGATAAACCAACTGTAATTTCGTTGTCCTTGCCTCTTATTAATTTTGCACCAAGCAAGAATAATAAACCAAAGAATCCAAATGTAAATAATGTTCCAGTTGTTTTTCCAGAGAATAAACCTTTAGCGAAAACTAATAAACTTCCTAAATGAATATTTGAACCTAAAGAAGATTTTGTTTCTGTTTCTTCTTGTTTATAGATTGGTGAATATGTATTTATAGGAGCATTTAATAAGATTTCTTTTTTAGGATTTGCTCTATCTTGAACTTTAACAGAAGATACAATTGAATCAAATGTTACTGAAGCATTTGAAGCATTTTCTGCTTGGAACATAATATTTAAACCATCAACTCCAAATGGTTCTACAATTATATTATCTACATTAGATACATTTTTATATACTGTACTTAAAGTTTTTGAAGCTCTTATTCCTTTTAAACTCAACATTATTCTGTTTGGAGCTTGAATTGTCTTTTTAATAGAAACAGAACTATCTGCAACTAATACAATATTAAAACTATCACCCATTGGTTCTATTTGAACACTTTGAAGCACATTATCTGATGCCATTACAGACATCGCAGTAAATAAACTAATAAATAATACTAAAAATAATTTTTTCATATGAATTTCTCTCTCTCCCTAATGATAGAGTACATGTTTTCCATGCCGGCAACATCAATCAAAGGGTTAAATTATTTATAGACCATATGGTCTAGAGGTAAATATTAAACATGGCGAAAACCATGCCATGACATGGTTTTCGACTATTAGTTAGTTTTTCCAATACTTAATTAAGGTTCCAGCATATAAAACCCTTGAAACACGCTATACAACTTAAATAGAGGCTTAAATAACAAAAAGTATGGCAATAACCCAAAAGATTATAATTTTCTTAATATATCTTAACAATTATTATCTTTTGTAACAAACTTTTTAACCATACCAAATCATAATAGAATCGTGCTTACCTTGTCTCAAAAAACCATTTTTCTTGTAAAACGGAATTGCATCATCTGCAGACTGAACATATATTGGTTTATCAGTAATGCTCTTTATATAATTAACTAACTCTGTACCTACATTTTTAAATGTTCTTTTAGACGAATTCTTTTTATTAGTTGTAGGATTAACTTGTAACCAGTTTAATTGGTTTTCAGAATCCATTGTTTCTGAAAATAATGCAAGACCCAATACTTTATTAGCATCTAAATGTTTATAATCTTTATTTTGCGTTGTTAAAGCTAAATAATGTTCAGCAACAATATCCGGATACATTTTAGGTTTTAAAGCTTCATTATAAATCTCCGAAGAAAAACCTGGAGCTACATTTTCCCACTTGCAAGAAGTTTCTGCTAAAGTCATAACATCCTTTTTATCTTTAGGATTAAGTTCTACAATCGAAACCTCTTGAGGCTCACATATTGTATCTGAAACCTGTTTTGGGATATATGTAGTTTTCAAGAAATTGGCTTTGAAATTTATTGGGGTCATATTTATTTAAAGCCTGTAAAACATATTTTTGCTACTAGTATTTAAAATTTCTTTAAATGAGCATAAGCTGCATCCATAGCCTTTTTACCCATTTTTCCAAAATCAATTGTATACATAGTACTTTCACCAATTTGAGTTACATCAAGAATATGCCCTATTCCCAATTTTTCATGGAATACTCGTTCTCCAACATTGAAGAAATAATCAATTTGAGCCTGCTGCTCTTCTTTTTCTTTAATTTGTTGAGCTTGCATTGCTTCTTGCTGTCTTTTTTCCTCTAACATTTTCTTTATAGAGTTGTTTTCAAAGAATTTTTTAGCACTTTCTTCTGCCCTTTTTTGAGCCATTTCTTTATTTTTTTGACTTTTTACTAATATTGTTCTTTGAGGTGTTCTATTAGAACGATTACTTAGCCCGCTAACTCCTTTAGGAGCTACAAAATCAGAACCAAATCCTGAATTTGATTTCCTTTGAGGTCTACTTAAACTTTGAACTCCTTTTGGAGCAACAAAATTAGTTCCAAAACTACCAGTTGGTATTGATGTTGATTTAGAACTACTACCCCAATCTGATTTAGAGTTATTTGCTTTTATCTTATTAACAGCACTTCTAAATGTTCTTTCTGATGAATATTCTCCATTTGATGATGTTGAATCTAGTAATTGAGGTGGTATTTCTTCTATAAATCTACTTGGATTATAATATTTATATTCACCCCACATTTGTCTTCTTTTAGCTGATGAAATATATAATTTTTCTTCAGCACGGGTTACTCCAACATACATTAATCTACGTTCTTCTTCTAATTCTGATAATGAATTGAAGGTTCTTGAATGAGGGAATATTCCTTCTTCTACACCTGCTAAAAATACTATTGGGAACTCCAAACCTTTTGCAGAGTGAAGTGTCATCAAAGTAACATTATTGCTTATTTCTTCCATCCCATCAATATCAGAAACCAATGCAACCTGAGCAAGAAATTCGCCTAACCTATTATCTTTATCTTCAGGTTCAAACTCACTTGCAACGTTTACTAATTCCTGTAAGTTTTCAATCCTTGCAAGTTCTTCAGGAGAGCCATCTTGCTCTAATTCTCTTACATATCCACTTTTATCAATTACTAATCCTATAAATTCATGTAGTGGATAATTTTTTTCAACAGCTTTAAAATTAGCAATTAATTTTGCAAAATCAATCAATTTTGAACGAGTTTTTGCAGTAATTGCAGAAATATCTTCTATTCTCTCTACTGCTTGGAATAAACTTATATCATTTTCATCTGCATATTCTTGTAAATGCTTTAAGGTAGTTTCTCCAATAGAACGTTTTGGAACATTTACAATTCTTTTAAAGCTTTGCGAATCGTTTGTATTATAAATCAATTTTAAGTATGCAATAGCATCTTTAATTTCTTTTCTATCATAGAACTTTAAACCACCATAAATTTTATATGGTATGCCTGCCGCAATGCAAGCTTCTTCTAAAGAACGAGATTGAGCATTTGTTCTATAAAGAATCGCAAATTGATTATAATTTGCTGAAGTTTTTTTAATTGTAGATGCTATGAAATTAGCCTCATCAGCTTCATCATCAGCTTCATAATAGGTAATTTTTTCTCCATCACCTTTATTAGAATACAAAACCTTATCAACACGTTCTTGGTTATTTTCAATAATCGCATTTGCAGCCTTCAATATAGCAGCAGTTGAACGATAGTTTTGTTCTAATTTTATTAATTTACATTTCTTGAAATCATTTTGGAAATTTAAAATAATTTTAAAATCTGCACCACGCCAACTATAAATTGATTGGTCAACATCTCCTACAACACATAATGAACGAGTTTCAGGAAGTTCATTTTCGGGAATATAATTTGTATACAAAGCTCTTACTAAATTATATTGAGCTTGGTTGGTATCTTGAAACTCATCCACTAATATATGTTCAAATCGAGAATAATATTTTTCTCTAACTTCTGGATTTTGCTCTAAAAGTTTTACGCAAAGCATTAACATATCATCAAAATCGATTGCATTATTATTATTTAAAGCATTCTCATATTCTTCAAAAATTTGAGCAATTCTTTGAGATTTAAAATCTCTTGCAAAAGTAGCAAATGTATATGCATCCTGCATTTTATTCTTTGCATTTGAAATAACTGCTTTTACAAGTTTTGGTTGATATGTTTTGTCATCAAGATTTAATTTCTTAATAGCTTGTTTTATAAGAGCAATAGAATCTTGCTCATCATATATAGTAAAATTCTTATCAAGCTTTTTACCTGACTGGAATGAATAATTATCAATATCTTGTCTCAATATACGTCCGCAAATACTATGGAAAGTACCAACCCACATATATTTAACAACATCTTCGCCTAATATCGCAGAAAGTCTTTCTCTCATCTCTTTAGCAGCCTTGTTTGTAAAAGTAACTGCCAAGATATTATGAGCTCTCACGCCACTTTTAATCATATAAGCGATACGTGATGTTAAAACCTTAGTTTTACCACTACCTGCCCCAGCAAGAATAAGTAAAGAACCTTTAGTAGTTTTAACAGATGCCAACTGTTGTTCATTTAAATTTGCTAATAAATTTTCCATCCCCTATTTCCAAAATCAAAGTTTTATGATATCATTACCATACACGAAAAGAATGTACATTGCAATTAGAAGGTGAAAAGATGTCAGATAATATGAATTTAGCAGATAATAACAATGATAATAAAACATCATCAATTATGGTTCCAATTGATGACAAAATAGATGCTGGAGATTCAACTCCTGATACTGTTGACGAATTATCAATGGAATTAGCAACAATAAAACAGTCTGCTAAAAGGATTGCAATTATCGGCTCAAGAAATCTTGCAATTACTCACCAACAAATGATTGAAACATTAACAACAGCACTAGTTAGTCAAGGAAATACTATTATCACATCAGGTGGTTCTTATGGTACTAACGCAGCTGCTATCCGAGGAGCAATGAAAGCTAACCCTCAAAAATTAAAAGTAATTCTACCTCAAACAATTGGGCAACAACCAAGTGATGTTCAAGATCAATTAATCGGAGTTCCAAACATTGTTGAACATGCTGATAGAGCTATGATGACTCTAGCTGATGCTTCAAGAGTTTGTAACAGAGAAATTATTGATGATTGTAACCAATTAATTTGTTTCTTATCACATACAAGTAAGACATTACATACTGCTGTTGAATATGCAGAAGAAGGCCACAAAGTAGTTACTGTATTTTATTTAGATTAATTGGTTGTTATGGATTTAATTAAAAATTTAACAGGTAAAGATCCTAAAGGTTATGAACCTGTTGCAAAGCATATTATTAATACACCAGATGTAGAATTGTTCAAAGAACTTGTCTCTAAAGATGATTTTTTGTTCGATTTTATAAAACAAAATGTTGCACAAAGACTTGCTAAAGCTTGCAATGCTCAAAACTTTAAAAACTTATTCCAGTTTTTAAAAATTTATTCACCATACTATGATGAATTTATATCTTCAACTTTAGCTCAATATGCAGATAAAAACGTAGAAAATAAAATGCTTGAATTACTAAAAAATGGAACAGAAGCCGAAAAAACATATTCAGCAAGCTTCTTTTCATATATTGAAAACAATTTAGCATTAGAAGATTTAAGAAAGTATGCTTATTCTGATAACCAAGATTTAGCTAATAATTGTGCTAGAGCACTTGCAAAACTAAATGATAAAGAATCATATAATCAAGCTATACAAAAATTAAACTCAAAAGATAGCTTTGAACAATATGCAGCAGTTAAATTTCTTGTAAACTACCAAGATACAAATGCTCTAAAAGATTTATTTAATACAATGAAGAATTCAGCAATGGCTGAAAATATTGCTAGTGAAATACCTTTTTTAACACCATTAATTTCACTTTTAAACACAGAATATAACGACGATGCAATTCTAGCTTTTTGCTACATATTAAATGGTCTTGTAGAACTTATACCAATTTCTCAAATTATTGACTATGAATTCTATAATATGATTGATACAATGATAAAAGCATCACCTTCAGGACCTATTGCTATCGCGCTTCAAATGGCAAAAGAAAAATTTAATCTATTTGTTGAAAATGAAGAATATTTGTTTGACGAAGATAAAAATACAAAAAATGAAGTAAATGATATCAATATTCTACTAAATTCTATAGACATGAATAAATATACCTCATTTGAATATGAAGAACTTTATGAAGAAAGTGATTTTATCTTCTTTGCAATGGAGTTAATAAAAGATGAAGATAGTATTGCATCTCTATTAAACGGCTCTAACCAAACTGTTATTTTAAAAGCAATGACAATTTTAAAATCAATGAATTGTTTAACTGATAAATATAAAGAAGAAGGCTTATCAAATATTACAGATGAAAATATTAAATATGTTGCTCAAGCTTTATAGTTTATATTCCTAAATCAAGCTCTAATTCATTTATTTCATCCTTTACTTTTAAAATTTCATTCAATACGACAGATGCAAGATTACTTGAATCAAACTCTTTTATATTCTCACCATCTCTTATAACTTCAAGCAAAATTCTTGATAAGCTTTCAACTACATTTAATTGAGAGCTTATACTCAACAATCTTTCTTCCATTCTTAATTCCTTTTTATAATATAAAATTAATACCTTTTTATAATAACATACTCCTTAAAAATTTCAACTTATTTTAATATATTTACATCTTTTTATCTAAATACATTTTATTATATCTTTTCTCAGATTCATCTTGTAGAAAGCCTATCTTCTTATAAAAGTTAAGAGCAGCATCTGTTGAATAAAGCATAATTTTCTTATTTGGATAAATTTTTGTAATTGTATCAATTATTGAAGAACCAACATTTTTATACTCTCTTTCAGGATTTGAATAATTTTGAGTTGGTAAAACTTGCAAATAGTTTATTTCATTATAATGAACATCTGGTTCTACCTGAACTAATCCTAATATCTGTTCAGAATCAAGCTTATTAAAATCTTTTGTTTGAGTTGTTAATGCATAATATTGTTTAAACTTAGAATTTAATCCATATAAATGGTCTAAATTAGCATTATCAGAGATATCAGAGAAATAAGTTTTTCTTCCCCACATATAATCTAATTCTCTTAATGCAGTCATATCAGATGAATTTTTTGTATCTATTTGAACAAAAGATAAAGAACAAGGTTTATCATTCTTTTTAACTTGTGAGGAACATATATAATTCGCCTTAAATGATATATTCATTATTTCTTACTCCAGATAAAATATGCAGGGTAAAATAGGGATTTACGAGAAAAACCATTCTTTTTATAAAAACCTGTCGCACTATCAACAGAAATCAAATCTAAAGATTTATCACTATGTTTTTTTAACGAATCAAGTATAGCTGCTCCAACTCTTTTAAAAAATGGTAATTTTTCATTTGAATTTGTATTCTTTGAAAATAATTTAGATAACCAAGATTTAGGTTTTCCAGTTATATAATCAGGATTAACTTGCAAAAATTCGATTCTATTTGTATTTTCGCATTTGTTCATTTCAACAACGCCAAGCACTTTTTTATAATCAAGTTTATCAAAACTATCTTGCTGTGATGTTAAAGCATAAAACTTTTTCTTATCGTCACCAAGAACAGAAGAACAAAATGCAGAATTAAATATGGTATCAGTAAAATCACCTCTCCAAGTCATTTGAATTTTATTTAGCATATCTAAATCTGCTTTATCCTTAGGATTCAATTCAACAAAAGATGCTTGAAAATCTTTATACTGATTTCCATTTAATTTTTTTACATTTATGGGGTTAAGAAAAGAGCCTTTAAAACTTACTTGATTCATACTTATATAAAGCAAGTAAATATATTTTTTGCTATTTAATAATGAATTAAATTGCTATTTTTTTAACCAGGTAACATGATTTGGAAATAAGAAATTTGTTTTTTTAAATCCATTTTTCTTAAAAAAGCTCATTTCAGTATCTGTGGCGTAAAAACTTAATGATTTATCTGAAATCTTTTTCATTGAATCTAAAATAGAAGTACCTATTCCCTTATATTCATTTCCTGGAACATCTAAATTATTTTTGTTACCATTCAATAAGGTCAAAAACTTTTTCATTACTTTTCCCATTGGCTTTTGAGTCATATTATCAGGATGAACTTGTAAAAAATTAATATAATTTTCTTCAGTACCTTTTGTCATTTCAACCAATCCCAAAACCTTTTCTGGATCCATTTTATGAAAATCTTTATTTTGAGAAGTTAGTGCAAAATACATTCTATCATCATTTAGATTTTTTGAAGAAATTACAGCATCATCACAGAGAGCGTAACTACTCGCACCCATCCAAGAATGTTCTAGGTCTTTAAATATTGATAAATCTTGTTTATCTTTTGGATTTAACTCAACAAAAGAAGCTTTATATGGTTTATACTCAGTACCTTCTCTACGTTTTATACTAACATTATTAACAAAAGAACCTTTAAAACTAACTGAATTCATATAACTAACCTCTTTTTAAGCGTTCCAAACATAATCTAATTTGTCCAATGATTCCGGATCAATATAAAATCCATTTTTTTGATAAAAATATTTTGCAGAAAATACAGAATGTAATTTCATTGGTTTTGAAGAATAAATCTTTTTTAAAGAATCAATTATTCCAGTTCCAACTTTTTTATGCTCAGGTCGACCAAATTGATAAACCTGATTTTCCGGATTAACTTGCAAAAATATAAGTTTATTAGAATCTTTATTTTCTTGAAATTCAACTAATCCTAATACGCTGTCTGGCTTTACATATTCAAAATTCTTATCTTGTAATGTTAAGCCATATACATGTTTATCCCTCCTTTTGAAATCATCGGACTTAAAATCATCTTTTATATCACGGGCGTAACAATCCCCCCATAAATCACTAACTTCTTTCAAAGTAAATATATCTTTTTTATCGTCAGGGTTAAACTCTACAAAACTTGCATTACAAGGTTTATAATTTGACCCTACTCGTTTTTGAACTTGTACTGTATTTATATAATTAGCTTTAAAATTTATATTAACCATACTTGTTTTAAAACTAAACATATTTTTTTTTGCTAAAAGAATGGCGTAAATTTAAGTTTACGCCATTTTAAATATATAGATAAGTGATGAGATTAGTCTAATGTATTAATTTGTTTACTTTGCCGTAAGGTCTTTTTACACCCTAGTCAACATAACAGCTTAATAATGTATTATTCTTCATCTTCTTCAAAGCACGCAATTCTGTTTGTCGAATACATTCTTTGGTTACACCATAAATGTTTCCGATTTCTTCTAATGTTCTGCGTGTAATATCCCCCAAGCCGTAGCGCATCTTAACAATTGCTTGTTCTCTATCTTTTAAGGTAGAAATAACTATTTCTAAATCCTTTTTAAGATTTTCTGATTCAACACTTAAAGAAACATCAGCTTTAGTGTCTTCTAAAATGTCAGCAACGTTAAGTTCTTTCCCATTCTGACACTCCATACTTCCTTCGATTGATATTGTTTTTGAATATGCTGATAAGAATGTATCAAGCTTATCTTCAGAAATATTCATTTTTTCAGCAACGTCTTTATTTTTAACTTGACAGTTATATTTTCTTTCCATTTCTGATTTTATTTTTGAGAACTTAGATAATGTTTCTTGAATATATACAGGTATTTTCATACTATGTGATTGTTCAGAAATTGCTTTAAACATAGCTTGTTTAATCCACCAAGTTGCATATGTTTGAAATTTATAACCTAATTTCCAATTAAATTTATCAACTGCAACCATCAAACCTAAATTACCTTCTTGAATTAAATCAATTAATGGTAATGATGACATATGGATTGCTTTTTTAGCTACTGTTACAACTAATCTTAAATTTGATTGAATTAATGTTTTTTTAGCTTCTTCATCACCAGCTTTTGCTTTTCTTGCTACTTCTTTTTCTTCTTCAGCAGATAATTGAGGGAATTTTGAAATATCTCTAATATAACGAGATAAATCTGAATCTGAACAAGCTTTTAATACAATATTTTTTGATGGGTTACTTGATTTGTTAGTTTTCTTCATTTTAATAGGTAATTGCTCTGCCATACATAAACTCCTTAATACACTATACACTATCTTTTAATATTCAATTTTGGGGTACACTATCCTTTTGAGCAAAATTAATAATACACATCCTTAAAAACTTAGCTCTCGATATATACTCAGTATATACTAAAGTATATACAATTGTCAACCTTTTCTTTACAATTGTTTACAAAAGTACTAGGAGATTTTAATATTTATAGTATAATGAAATGGTAAGAAATAAAGTAATAGTAATTAATTTCGGCTATCGAGCAGTCGAAGAAAGAAGGTAAGATGATACCAGAAACAAAAAGTATGAGCCTAGAAATTGGCGGAAAGACAGTAACAATTGAGACTGGAAAGTATGCTCAATCAACAAATGGCAGTGTAACTGTTAGATGCGGAGACACTATGTTATTTGTTCACGCTGTAGTAAGTAAAGAACCTAGAGTTGGGATAGATTTCTTCCCATTATTAATTGATTATGAAGAAAGAATGTCTGCAATTGGCAGAATACCTGGCGGATACAACAGATCTGAAGGTAAAGCAAGCGACAAAGCTATTTTAATCTCAAGATTAATTGATAGACCTATCAGACCTTTATTCCCTAAAGGATATAGAAATGATATTCAAATCGTAGCTCAATT
>CALUUV010000019.1 GCA_944324055.1 Candidatus Gastranaerophilales bacterium
TATTTATAATATATTTACTGTTTTTAATTGAAAATATATTAATATATATGACTATATTTGTATTAATATAAAATTATTAAGGGGTATGAAATGGAACAAAAGAATTACTGGATAAAATTTATTTTCGCATTTTTATTTTTTGATTTTTTACCAATAATTATTTTTTGTTTACTTACAATAGTAATACTTGCAAGTATAAAATTATCACAAAATGAATCCTTGTATGAATATGCAATGGTTATACCTATTATAAGTTCATTAGTCAATATAATATTTACTAATCCAATTAGATATTTTATTGAAAAAAAACTATATCTAAAATTCGACAAAATATATAATTTTACTTCATATTTTCATAAACATATAAAATTAGCTCATATATTATTATTAATTTTTATAAGCATTGATATCATAGGATCATACATAGTAGGTCAAGGCGACATCATAGTTGGATTATTTTTCTCAATAGTTTTATTTTCAAGTTTTCTTACATATCTCCCAATATATAAAATTATATTGAGAGAATACAACAATAAATAATGATATTTATGCAGGACTAGGGACTCTCTTAATTTTTTCTTCTACTGCATTATATATTCCTATCTGTTTTATAATAAAAAAATACTTAAAAATAAATTAAAAAGTCATAATCATTCATATCATAAAGAAATTGTAGTAAATAGGGTGCAATACTGATTGCAACTCGATGTAAAAATTATCCAATTCAAAGAAAATTATCCAATTAAAAATTAAAATTGAACATTTCCTCGATTGTTAAACCAAAAGCATTTGCCAAACTACCTACTGTATCCAATGTTGGGGACATCTTACATCTCTCTATCGCACTTATTGTTGTTCTATTTAATCCCGCTAATTCTGCAAGTTTTTCTTGTGAAATGTCCATTTTTACTCGTTCTAATTTCACCTTCTTTGCAAAATTTTTTGCCAAACTTTTTAAATCAATTACCATGCTATTATTCTATTTATTTGACAAAAATGTTTCTACGGTATATCATATTCATATTGTTGATTATATTATTCAATATGAATATGATAAATTAAATTATAAGTAATAAACTATGTATAACTCAGACTTTTTTCGGAAAAAGATTCTCAAAATTAGGAAAAGAAAGTTTAGGCAAAAACAATTTGCTGACTTGCTTGGAATGAAAATTGAAAAATATATCAGGCTAGAAAAAGGAAAATATAAACCAACTATCCTTGAATTAATAAAAATTATCGGACTACTCGAATGTGATATTAAAGAATTCTGTTTAAACTAAATGAGACGAGTGGGTAATATACTCAAATCTTTGAATATAATTTAATCTTTCATGTAAAAGAAAAAAGGAGAGTTACCCATGATTGGAACAGATGAGATTAAAGTTGTTATTGTCGAAGATTTTAAATTAACAAGAGTAGGGTTAAGATGTGCATTAAACGAAAACAACGATATTAATGTCGTTGGTGAAAGTGAAAATGCAACTGATGGTTTAAGACTTATTGAACAACTTAAACCACAAGTTGTGCTAATGGACTTGGGTTTACCAGGAATGAATGGTATCGAAGCTATTCTTAAGCTTAGAGAAACTAATAAAGATGTAAAAGTTATTGCTTTAACTTCACACGATAGAGAAGAAGAAGTTATTACTGTTCTTAGTGCAGGTGCTAATGCTTATTGCCTTAAAGATATTGATCCTGTCAAATTGTCTGACGTGATAAGAGATGTTGCAAATGGAGTTTGTTGGCTTGATGCCGAAATCGCAGGAAAAGTACTTAGAGCGTTCCCTAAACAAGACAAAATGGTTTTACTTAACAACCAATCTCAAAGTAATAATCAAGTACCACTTACTGAAAGAGAGTTTGAAGTACTTAAACATCTTGTATCTGGAAAAAGTAACACAGAGATTGCAAAAGAACTTATTGTTAGTGTTCACACTGCAAAAGCCCACGTTTGCTCTATTCTTCAAAAAATGTGTGTAAACGATAGAGTACAAGCTGCTGTTAAAGCGGTTAAAGAAGGGATTGTCTAACTTGTAATTCTCATCTATAATAAGATAAATTAGCAGATAATTTCTGCTAATTTATCAATAGAGAGGGTTATATTATGGATTTAATCGAAAATAGAAAAAGTGTTAGACAATATTCTGATAAAAAATTTCTGAAGAAATTTTGAAACAAATTCTTAATGCAGGACGACTTGCTCCATCTTGGATGAATTCTCAACCTTGGCATTTTATTGCAGTTAGAAACCAAGAAACAAAAGATTTGTTATGCAAACTCTCTAACAATCAACCACACGTTAGATTAGCAGACACTGTTATTGTTTGTGTTGCAGATAACAATGCTTGGTCTAAAGAAGTATTTGGTAAAGTGCTTAAAGCTCGTGGGATGAAAGACGAAGCTATTGAGAATATTATGACAATACCTGCATACTACCCTCCTATATTAGGCGAAGATATTACATTACTTCGTTCTGTTGAACAAGTTACTTATGCTATCGCTTATATGACTCTTGAAGCTGAAAGACTTGGTATTAGCTGTTGTGTAATAGGTGCTTTAGGAAACGAAGTTACTAAAATTCTACCTGAAATTAGTAAAGAAGCTAAAGATAAGCTTAATCTTAATGACAAGCAATGTATTATATCTATGCTTACACTAGGGTATGAAAAAGAACCACAACCGGCAAACAAAATGAGAAAAGATTTTGACGAAGTTATATCTTTAGAAAAATTAGGCAACCATTTCTAATTTAATGGTTATGCATAATTTTTTAAAGTTTCTTCTATAAATTCTTTCATTTCTGCAACGTATAGCTTTGGTGATACTAATTTACAGTTGTCGCCATAACGCATTAGTCTGTGGAATAATTTTGTTTTATCTTCAAATCTGTTTTTAATAACTAAATCACCATTGCTTAATATGCGCATTACTTCTTCGTTATCTCTTAATTGATATTTTTTAGCAAGCTTACCTTTTACCTCAAATAATACTGTTGTTGGCAAGAATTTATTATTTGATTTTTGAGGTAATATTCTTACTTGTTTTATCTCGTCAGGTGATAATTCTTTTGAATTGTTACCTGAAAATACTATTAGTTTTATTTTATCATCACCAATTGATACTTCTACCGGCTCACATTGGATTGATTCATCATTCTTGAATGTGATTTTTACTTTTTGTGATAACAAACAAGCTTTCTCAAATGTTTTTATATTGGAATCTTTTATCACTGATGTTGATACTGGTGAAATTGGACGTTCTGCACGTCTATTTATTTTGTTCAACAACTCTTGCATACTTTCTGACAAGTGTTGGATTTTCATTTTCTCACAACAGTTTTTTAACTCACTGAATAATGATAACTCATTATTTGTAAACCCTATTCCGATTGGGAAATTTACTATTTGATACTTGTTGTTTATTTTTTTGATATCAATACCACAATATCTGCAAGTATTGATATACTTACTCATTACAAAATTTGAATTATATTCGTTGTGATAAAGTTCATAATACTTTATCAATTCGTTCATTGTTAAATCACGTTCGAATAACAATTGCAAAGTATAGAGAACTTTTAAAGATGCTGCATTTACTTTTGATAAACTTTTAGTCATATTGAGCCCTCATACTTTGTAATTTTTCAACTATTTTTTCTTTAAAGTTAGACGGTGATAATACTACACAATCAGGTCCAAATGATAACATTCTTTGAAGGGCTATAAAATCTGTATAATATGCACCTTTTACCTTCAATGTTTCACCATCTTGGCTTAAAACTTCTTCTGTTTCTTCTAATACATAATTTTGTGAATTCTTTAATTCAAATTCTACAAATACATCATCCGTATTTACTTTATCACTTCTCAATGCTCGTGCTAATATTCCTTTTAATCTTGAGAAGTTTAAGAAGGTTCTTTTATTTATTGTATGGTTATAACAATATATATATAACTTGTCGCTTCTAAATCCTAATTTTTCTACAGTTATATCGTATTCAACTGTTTTAGATGCTCCTGGTTTATACTCAATTGTTAATCTTGTATTCTTATATGAATCTCTTAGCAATTCATTGATTAATTCTTTATCTAAACCTTTTAATACAGAAATACCTCTTAAATATTCTTTGATATTCTCATCTTTTACTGAGTCTGATAACTTTTCAAACAAATTATCATACTCTAGAAGTCTTTCTATACTTAAATTTTTATAAATATTTTTATATATTTTTGCAAGAGCTTCTACTTCCTCTTCATCTAATGTTAGCTGGAATGGATGAGAGCGCAAAATATACATATTATTGGTTGTCTTTGTTGCTTTTGATATATCACAACCAATATATTTCAATGTATTCAAGTCGATTCTTATTGTATCAATCGAATACTCTCTTGTTACAATATTACTTGATATCAAAAAATCTTTTATCTCTTCAAAAGTACAAGGCTTAATATTCAATAACGCAAGAATAACTATAGCCCTTACCCCAGTCAAGGATATTTGCCTTGGATTACATTGTTCATCAAATTTAAACATGGATACCTCTTTAAGGAATAAGATACCATAAAAAAAATTAAATTCCTACTGTCTGACAACAATGTTTTGCTCAATATAAAAGAGGGTGGACCGACCCACCCTCTACCACGTAAACCGTCTCCGGCAGTGGTATTGTATATAACGCTAGGAAATCAAACATCAAGCACCTCCGAGAATTTCACTTTTTAAATTCCGGGACAAACAAGAATGATTAACAACTCCTTACCTACCTAAAGGTTAATCGACATAGTTAAAATAACTTGCAGATTAGAATTTAGAAACCATTAATGTTTGAGCTCTCTGGATATTTTCATCATCTCCTTTCCTAAAGATTAGAATATCAACTATTTAATCTCCAAGCGTTTCGCTTTAGTCTCTTCAACCTGCTGTTTTGGAATTTTTATTGTTAATACTCCATTGTTATATTCAGCTTTACTATCGCCTACTTTGATTGGCTGGTCGAAAGAGATTGTTCGCTGATACTTCCCGTATCTGAATTCGCAAGTGTGATAGCGCAAATTTTCTTCTGCCTCTTCTTGCTGTTCCTTCTCTTCTTCTATTTTTGCTGTTATTGTCATAAAATCGTTATCTAAGTCAATCTCTATATCTTCTTTTTTGACTCCGGGTAACTGAACCTTTACTTTATATGCACTTTTTGTTTGCTTTACTTCAACTGCTGGTCGCCATACCGAATTCTTCTTTACTGATAGAGGGTTCGAAAACATTGGACCTACTATTGTATCTCGCAAAAAATTATTTAATTCATTATGGATACTGTCAAAATATAAATCAGGTTCTCGCAAAATTAAATCGTGTCTCATTTGAGTCTCCTTTCACTTGGTAATTACAAGATAAATGATTATTATTTCTTTTTCATTAGACGATTTATTAATTTAATAAAATATTTTTATTACCTTATAAGACAATAGATTTTATCATCACTATCTGAAATACTCTCTATTAATAAAGGAGATTTTGTTATGAAAATATTATTTTTTGATTTCAGAGAGTCGGAAGAACAATATTTTGAAACCCACAATCATCAAGATTGTGATATTACTTTCTATAAAGAAAGTCTTAATGAAAATACTAAACTCTCTGAAAAAGAACTTGAAGAAACTCAAATAATCAGTGTTTTCATATCATCTCAAGTCACAGAAAAAGTTATCAATAAGTTTAAAAACCTTAGAATTATTGCAACTCGTTCTACCGGATACAACCACATTGATACCAATGCTTGTATTGAAAGAAATATTGCTCTTGTAAATGTTGACGGATACGGAAAACGCTCTGTCGCTCAATACACAATAAGTACAATGATTGGACTTATTAGAAATTTTGTTCCCGCGATGAAAGATTTTAAATTGGATAATATACAGTTTAATAAATACACTGGATATGACCTATCTGAAATGACTTTTGGAGTTATTGGAACAGGTTCAATCGGTGCTGCTGTTTGTGAAATTGCAAATTTCTTTGGAATGCATATTTTTGCATACGATTGCAAAATAAATAATGATATCAAAGATTTTGTTGAATATGTTTCTTTAGAAGATTTATACAAATATTCGAATATCATCTCTCTTCATATACCTTTAATCCCTGATGTTTATCATATGATTTCGCATAAAGAATTTGATATGATGCCACAAGGGGTTTATATAATTAACACTTCTAGAGGCGAACTTATTGATAATGTAGCTTTATACGATGCTATCAAATCAAAAAAAGTTGCAGGTGCAGCCCTCGACGTTCTTGAATGCGAAAACTTGAATATGTATCCTGATGATTTTATATCAAATATAAAAGAGGCTACCTGTGACTGTATCAGTAGTGCAATTGTTAATCAAAAACTTTTAAACGAACCGAATATTATCATAACACCACATATTGCATACAATACTTATCAAGCAGTAAATACAATTCTTGACCAAACATTTAAAAATATTAAATCTTGTATATCAGGTAAATGTTCAAATAGAATTGTTTAAATAATTTTGAATTCTTTCAAATACACTTTCCCAAGATTCATCTGGGCTCTGTTTGAATATTTTTATACTGTCATACCATTCTGTTTTTTCATCATTATCGAACCAACGCCAATCAGGACAATATGGTAATATCAATATAGTTTTAACCCCTAATGCTCCTGCTAAATGAGCGACTGAAGTATCTACGGTTATCATTAAATCTAGATTTTTTAATGCCGCAGCTGTATCAGAAAAATCTTTGAATGTTGAGCCCAAATCTATTAAACTTGAATAATTTTTATAATTTTCCATTGAAGGATTTACTTGAAAAGAATAAACTGAAGCTTTTGAAAGATTTATAATATTTTCGAATAATTTGACATTCAAAACACGATGAATTTGTTCTCTTAATCCTGTTGCTCCTGACTCCCAACAAATACCTATTTTGTATCTGTCTGATGCAAAATATTCCGCTTTATATTCATCGACTTTATTATCATCAACCATTAAATACCCTTCACTATAAGGGATATGATTGAAATTCATTCCCAAATAATAAGGAGTAAAGGTTAGGAATGTTGATTTATCATACTTTGAAACCTTATCACTTTTTTCATAAAAAATGATATTTTTATAATCTTTATATGAATATTTAAATAAATCTATAAGTGAACGAGTTACAACAACTTTAAGTGTTTTAAAACGCCTTGCTAAATATGGTAGATAGCGGATATTTTGAATTTGATCCCCTAAACCCTGATCACCAAAAATTAATAACTCTTGGTTTTGACATTTTCTTTCACCTTGCCATTTATTCTTAAAATTTGAAAACCAATCTGATATCTCTGCAAATGCAAACTCAGGTTTTATATAGTATTTGTACCCTTTTTTAAATTGACGATTAGATAAATAATACGATGCAAATGAAAATCTTAAACCTGAAGCATTTGGATTTAACTTCTCTAATTTTTTTAAATAATAATAAGTCTTCTTTCTGTATTTTGAATCTTTCCCATAACTTATTGCTAAATCTAAATACGCACCTTCTTTATCTCCACATTTAAGCATTTTTCTATAGCATTCTCTTGCTTTATTTTCATCATCATACAAAACTTCATTTAATAGCCCCAAATTATGCCAAGCACCTGATGAATTCGGATCCAATTTTAATAATTGCAATGAATACTTTTGACATTCCACAAAATCACCTTGTTTTAATGCTAAATATGATAATTCAGTTAAAATATCTTTATCAAATGGATATTTATTATAGGCTTCTTTTGCATACAAATAACCCTTTTTATATTCGCCATAATCAGAACAAGATGTTAATAAGGCTTTATATACCTCTATTGTTTCATTATTTTTTAATGACATTTCTAAATATGGAATTGCTGTTTTTAGCTTACCTAAATTATATTTTGTCATTCCTATATAAAATACTAATGTCTCAGATGGAGACAATTCATAAGATTTATCTAAATATTTTTCTGCTTTTTTATAAAGTTTAATATTATAATAAAGTAATCCTAAAAAAGATAAAATTGAAGCATTATCAGGGTTTTCCTTTAATAAGGATAAATATATCTTTTCCGCTTTTTTATACTCTCTATTTTTTGTATATTCTAAAGCTTCTCTAATGCTTTCAACTATTTCCATAAAAATTATTTTAACATCTATTTGAAAGTTTCGTCAATTCAGATATAATTCTCAAAACCTCATTATGCCAAGAATTCTTCTCTGTTTGTTTGAAAATTCTTACACTATCATACCATTCTGTTTTATCATCATTATCAAACCAACGCCAATCAGGATAATATGGCAATAACATATATGTATTAATACCTAATGCTCCAGCTAAATTTACAACGGAAGTATCAACTGTTATCAATAAATCCATATCTTTTAATGCCAATGCAGTGTCTGTAAAATTTTTAAAACTTGAACCTAAATCTGTTATTTTATACTTTTTGTAATCGTCACTTGATGAATCTACTTGAAATGAATAAAAATCATAATCCAAATTCAACAACTCAGAAAATTCATTTATATTTATTGTTCTATGAATTGTTGATCTTATATCAGAATTCCCTGCTTCCCAACATAGCCCAATCTTTAATTTTTTATTTTTACCTGCTAATTTATCAACTTTCAAATATCCTTCACTATTAGGGATATTATTAAAATCCATTTTTAAATAATATGGCAATTTAGACAATACAACTGAATAATCATATTCTGGAATATAATCTACGAATTCAATACCCTCAAAACTATTCCTAAATAAATCAATCAACTGAGGAAATGCGAAAACTTTGACATTTTTAAATTTATCCTTTAAATATGGAACATACCTTATAAACATTAAATGATCGCCATATGCCATATCACTATATACAAATAATGTAGAATCAAGATGTTTTTTGCCATCCCAAAGATTTGTTAATCCTTGTACCGTTTCTGTTTTCATATGTTGAAGATAATATTTATATCCATCTCTAAAATTTCGTTCACTGAAATAATTTTGAGTTAAACCCCATAATATTATATCGTTATTAGGCATTTTGGCTAAAGATTTCTTTAAATACCTTGTGGCTAGATTATATTTGCCTGTTTTTGAATAACTTATTCCCAAATCATAATTATATGAAGGAGTATCATTGTATTTTATAGCTTTTTTATAACATTCTTGGGCTTTTTCTTCATCTTGATACAAACATTCCTGTATTATCCCCATATGATTCCAAGCTCTTGCAAATTCTGAATCCATACGCAAAACATTAATACAATACTCCTCAGCCTCTTGAAAACGACCTGTATAAATACAAGCTATTGAATAATTTAATAACAATTCCTTATTCATTGGGTATTTATTTTTAGCTGCTAAAGAATAATCATACGCTGTTTTTAAATATACCTGTTTACCTGTACTTACCAAAGTACACAAAGCTAAAGTTAATTTCTCATAATAATCACACTTTGGATCTGTTATTATTAGACTAATATATAAAGGAACTGTTTCCTCAAATTTTTGAAGCATAAATTTACTTAGAGCCAAACCAGATAATACTGAATTTTCTTGAGAAACATTATGAGCTTCCTCAAAATATTTTTCTGCATTGGTATAATCCTTTGTCGTTAAATACAAATAGCCTAAAAAACTTAAAATAATATGATTTTTAGGATTTGATTCTAATGCCTTAAGATATATTTCTTCAGCAGATTTATAATCCTCATTCTTAACAAATTCGACAGCTTTATTTATTTCAGAAACGATATCCATAAATGAATGATAACATTTTATAATATCTTTTCAAATACAATAAATCATTTATTTATATAAACATTTAAAATCTTTTATACTATAATTAACTTATGGAAATATTAGATGAAGTACAAAATTTAGTTACAGAAAATGAATTTGCAAAAGCTAAACACAAGCTTTTACAAATTATGGCAGAAAATGGCGAAAATATAGATTCAATGAAGCTTCTTGGACTAGTTAACGTAAACCTTGGTTGCTACGAAGAAGCAAAACAAAATTTTGAATATGTGATATCACAAGAAAGCGATGATGCAACATCTTGGTTCTACTTAGGTAATTGCTACGATAAACTTAAAGAACTTGAAAATGCTAAAAATGCATATGAAAAAGTTATTGAATTGAGAGATAATTACCTAGATGCTTATAAAAGCTTATGCATTATATACATGCAATTGCAACTTGAAGACAAAGCTATTGAAATAGCTGAAAAAGCTAAAAGTATTGATCCTAATGACTATACTTATGATTATTTAATTGGTACAGCTTTAGTTGCTAAAAAAAGAGTAGAAGAAAGTATTAAATACTTAGAAAATGCTCTAAAACTAAATCCTGAACACGCTCAAATTTATGGCAATTTAGGAACAGCATATCTATTGCTTAACGACCAAGTTAAAGCAATTGAAATGTATAACAAATCTCTTGAATTAAACCCTGAAAATGCAGATGCTCTATTTAATCTTGCATCTGTATATCAAATTCAAAACAATCATTCTGAAGCTTGCAAATATTTTGAAAAAGCTTATGCAATCACAAATGATGAAAAATCTCTTATGGGGTTAACTTTATCAGAATTCAAAGGTGGTAATTATATAAAAGCAATTGAACATTACAAAGCTCTTGTAATTGCACACCCTGAAAAAGATTCTTATTTATACAATTTAGCTACTTGCTATGAACAAGTTAGAGATTATCAAAACGCGATAAATATTCTTAAACAACTTCTAACTAGAAATCCTAAATCAGTTAATATGGCACAAAAACTTGCTGGATTGTATATGGAAACAAAAGATTTAAGAAGTGCAAAAGATTTATACGACAATATTATTCTTAAAAATTCTCCAACTGCAAATGTTTTATACCAATATGCAATCATATCATCTCAACTTTATGATACTGATACAGCAGAAAGAATTTTCAAGAAAGTTATTGGAATGAATCCGGATAATGCTCTTGCTCACAAAGATTTAGGAGTAATTTATCTAAATAAAAGATTATTTGATTACGCAGAAGATGAATTTAAAACTGCTCTTAAGTTGGCTCCTGAATCATATGAAATCGTATTTGAATATGCTAATTTCTTATATTCTGTAACTAAATACAAAGAAGCTGATGAATATTATGAAAAAGCTCTTCAAATAAATGATGATGTTATTGCAAAAACACTTCGTGCAATGAATAAAATTGAGCTAAATGAACTTGATAAAGCTAAAGAACTAATTGATTCTGCACTTAAACAAGAACCAAACCATGAATATATTCAATTTATGGCTGGCAGAATTTATTTTGCACTAAAAGAATATGAAGAAGCTAAAAGATATATTATCCATTCAATCGAACAAAACCCTGATATTGAATCTCAAAACCTTTTAGCACTAACTTATTTTGGACTAGAAGAATATCAAAATGCAGTAAATATTTTTGAAAACCTTCTTACTAAAAATGAAAAAAATATTTCACTTTTACTAAATGCAGCTCAATGCTATGAAAAATTAGGCGAAAATGACAAAGCATTAGAAAAATTATATAAGTTAACTGACATATTCCCTGAGCACGAAGAAGCTCAAGAAATGATTAGAAAATTATCATAATAATATTACTTTATTAATTAAGACTTAATATAATTTTTCAAATTAGCTGAAATATCTTTATTTCTGCAAAGCTTCTTCAATTTTGAAATTGCTCTATTTTCAATCTGTCTTATACGTTCTCTTGATACATTATAAATTGAACCGATTTCTTCTAATGTTTTCTTGTTACCATCGCTATCCAAGCCATATCGAAGAATTAAGATATCTCTTTCCTTTTGGCTCAATTGTTCTAATATATGTCTTGTATCTTCTAATAAATTTTCATCTGACACTCTGTTATCTGGTGTCATTGTTGATTCATCAACAATATAGTCAATAATCTTATTTGCGTCATCCTTTTGATTTGTTGGAGTATCTATACTGATTGTTGATTGAGCAGATTTAATAATAGAATTTATTTTCTTTAAGCTCAATCCTAAACTATCTGCAACTTCTTGTTTTGTAGGTACTCTACCTAATTTTGTTGTTAAATCTATTGTTTCTTTTTTGATTTTTGTTAATGAATCAATCAAATGAATAGGCAAACGAATAATTCTTGCCTTATCTGCTATTGCACGGGTTATGGATTGTTGTATCCACCAAGTTGCATATGTAGAAAATTTATAACCCTTTGTATAATCAAATTTTTCAGTCGCTCTAATTAAGCCCATATTACCTTCTTGAATTAAATCCAAGAATGATAAGCCACGACCTATATATTTTTTTGCAATACTTACTACTAATCTTAAATTGGCATTGATTAATATTTTTCTTGATAAATCACAATTTTCTTCTTTTATCTTTCTTGCAATTTCGTGTTCCTCATCTGTTGACAACAAAGGAATTTTACCAATTTGTTGTAAATATATTTTTACTGAATCATCTGAATTTACTACTGATAAGTTTTCTGAATTCTTTGGTTCTTCAATAATCACAGAATCTGAATCTGCATCCAACTTATCAAAATCTACACCTTCATCAGATATTTCTTCAAAATTTAAATTAATTTTTTCCATATCAGTATTCATTGATGATTGTCCCTTCTATTTTTTTAAACGTTGTCTTACAGCTTCAAATACTATAATAGCTGTTGCAGCAGAAACATTCAAGGAGTTAAAATCTTTTAACATTGGTATCTTCACCTGAAAATCTGACATTTTCAATAAGGATTTTGATACACCTGCATGCTCTGCACCCATAATTAATGCAAAATTCATATCGCAATAATTGATGTCATAACAAGTATCTTTCGAACTTGCATCTGTTGCTATTACCCACCAGTTGTTATTTTTTAACTTTTGGATAGTAGACGACAAGCTATTTACTTTTATGATTGGGATATGATTAACAGCTCCTGCTGATGTTTTTTCTACAACTGATGTAATTGGTGAATTCCTTCTTGATGGAATAATAATCCCGTCAATTCCTGCACAAACACAAGTTCGGATTATAGCACCAATATTATGTACATCTTCTACACCATCTAGAACAACTACTGAACTATTCTCTTTATGAGTTTCTATAAAATCATCTATATCTGTATATTTTATTGGAGATATTTGGGCAATAACGCCTTGATGATTATATTCTTGATAGTCTAAAAACTTCTCTCTACCTACAAATTGAAAGATTATACCTTTTTCTTGCGCAAGTTCTTTTATTTTTTCTATCTTTGAATCAGTATGCAAATTCTTTGAGATTAATATCTTATTTATCTCACGTTTTCCTGATGTTAAAGCTTCTATTACAGAATTCTTACCATAAATAAAATCAGTTTTTTCCATTAAAACTCCTATTTTATTTTGAAACTTGCAACATTCTCTCTATACAACCTAATGCTTTTTTAGAAATTTCTTCATCCAAAGTTACTTCGTATTCTTCATTCAATAATGCGTTATATATATCCTCAAATTTGTTTGTTTTCATACTTGAACATATCATATCTTCGCGTATTAAATAGAATTTCTTATCTGGATAATCTCTACGTAATCTATCTACAACACCTTTTTCTGTAACAATAATAAATTCTTTTTTATCTTTATTATCTGCAACATATTTCATTATGCCAGTTGTACTTCCTACATAGTCAGATAATACAGTAACTTCATTCTTACATTCAGGATGAGTTAAAACTTTTGCATTTGGATATTTAGCCTTAGCTAATTTTACATCTTCTGCTGAAACTTGGTTATGAACAGGACAACATCCATTATAAGTTATAACCTCAACACCACTTAATTGGGATTCAACCCATTTTCCTAAGAATTGATCCGGTAAAAATAAAACTTTATCAGATTTTAAACTTTCTACAATCTTTATTGCATTTGAACTTGTGCAACAAATATCACATTCTGATTTAACTTCTGCAGTTGAATTTATATAACATACAACTGGAATATCTGGATTCTTAGATTTAAATTCTCTTAATTGATTAAGATTTATCATATCAGCCATTGCACAACCACAATCTTTGCTTGGTATAATTACCTTTTTATTTGGAGATATAATCTTTGCAGTCTGAGCCATAAATGTAACTCCAGCAAAAACAATTATATCTGCATCTGATTCTGCTGCCTTTTGGCTTAAATATAAAGAATCACCAACATAATCTGCAATCTCATCTATTTCAACATTCTGATAACAATGTGCTAAGATTACAGCATTTTTCTCTTTTTTTAATTCTATTATTTTTTCTCTAATATCCATATTAACAATATTGTATAACAAACAGAATTCTTTTTGATAAAGCTTTTATTAAGATTTGTAAACATGTCTGTAATTCATGTCAATTCATGGTTTCGGGATTACTTTATATACATGTAAAGGTTATTTAAAAAATTTATTAGGTTAGTAAAACAAAATATAGTTACAAAATTATCTTATAGGTTTTGTAATTAAAAAAATTAGTAACAAGTTTCGTGTGATAGTTACTAAACAGGTATAAGGTTAGGTAGGTCTATTATGGGTATGCTATTAATGATGTTCAGGAAAATGAACCTGATACAAAAGAAAAATAACATCGAATTCCAATTAACTGATCTCAATCAAAAGTTAATGGATTATCAAAGCCTATCTGCCGCTTTGGCGAATGATTCTACTTCGCTTACAGATATCGCCTCTATCCCGCCTTCATTATTTGGTTCGGGCATCAACTCTCTTATGATGGCGCACGGTGCCGCTACACAATACGCAAACCAAGCAATGAGCTATATGATGAATGGAGGTAGTATTTTCACTCAATTCGGTGATAATGCGCCATATATGCAACAAATCGCTTATATGAAAGCGTATGAACAAGGCCGTGAACAATACAAAAAACGTATTATGGCTCAGTTGAACGAACAAGAAAAACAAATGGAATTAAAGAAAACTAAGCTTGAAGCTCTTCTTGCTCAAGTCGAAGAAGAAGAAAAGGCTACTACTCAACGTATTCAAGCCGGTGTCCAATCTCAAGTTTCTCACTACGGACTTCAAGCATAGCAAGCAAATTTTATACTGGGGGCTTAGTCCCCCCTTAAAACCAATAACCTTAATATAACCTAAAAATAACCGTTTTTAGGGAAATCTATAAGATGTGTAGAAGGTAAATCAAGCATCTAAAGATTTCCCTTTTTATTTTGTTAACTTTTGTAAACATGTCTGTAATTCATGTCAATTCATGGTTTCAGGATTACTTTATATACATGTAAAGGTTATTTAAAAAATTTATTAGGTTAGTAAAACAAAATATAGTTACAAAATTATCTTATAGGTTTTGTAATTAAAAAAATTAGTAACAAGTTTCGTGTGATAGTTACTAAACAGGTATAAGGTTAGGTAGGTCTATTATGGGTATGCTATTAATGATGTTCAGGAAAATGAACCTGATACAAAAGAAAAATAACATCGAATTCCAATTAACTGATCTCAATCAAAAGTTAATGGATTATCAAAGCCTATCTGCCGCTTTGGCGAATGATTCTACTTCGCTTACAGATATCGCCTCTATCCCGCCTTCATTATTTGGTTCGGGCATCAACTCTCTTATGATGGCGCACGGTGCCGCTACACAATACGCAAACCAAGCAATGAGCTATATGATGAATGGAGGTAGTATTTTCACTCAATTCGGTGATAATGCGCCATATATGCAACAAATCGCTTATATGAAAGCGTATGAACAAGGCCGTGAACAATACAAAAAACGTATTATGGCTCAGTTGAACGAACAAGAAAAACAAATGGAATTAAAGAAAACTAAGCTTGAAGCTCTTCTTGCTCAAGTCGAAGAAGAAGAAAAGGCTACTACTCAACGTATTCAAGCCGGTGTCCAATCTCAAGTTTCTCACTACGGACTTCAAGCATAGCAAACAAATTTTATACTGGGGGCTTAGTCCCCCCTTAAAACCAATAACCTTAATATAACCTAAAAATAACCGTTTTTAGAGAAATCTATAAGATGTGTAGAAGGTAAATCAAGCATCTAAGATTTCCCTTTTTATTTGGTTAGAATAAAATACCTGCAATTGTTGCTGACATAAAACAAGTTAATGTACCGCAAATAAGAGCTCTTATTCCTAATTCTGCTAAGTTTCTTCTTTGATTAGGAGCAAGTTCACCGATTCCACCTAATTGTGTTGCGATTGATCCAACATTACCAAAACTACATAATGAGAAACTCGCAATTAAAAATGCTTTTGGTGATAACACATCTTTCATTGATGATAAATCAATATATGCAACCATTTCATTTAATATAACTTTTGTTCCCATTAACTGACTAACTGCAGTAATATCTTGATGAGGTACACCCATTAAGAATGCAAATATTGCAAAGAATTTACCTAAAATCATTTTTAAAGATAAATGTTGTAAATCCAAACCTAAAAATGCACCGTGCATATGGAATGTTTTATAAATAAATGAACCAAAATATCCTAAAGTAAAATCAATCATTGATACAAGAGCAACTAAAGCAATAAGCATAGCTGTTACATTAATCGCAACTTGCATACCTTCACTTGCACCAGAAGCAATAGAATCAATTAAATTAACGTGTGTTCTTTCTGTTGATAGTTTAATATTTTCACCTGTTTCAGGAACTCTATCTTCTGGATAAACCATTTTTGTTATAACTAAAACACCAGGAGCTGCCATTATTGAAGATGCTAAAATATATTGAGCTGGAATACCCATTCCTATATAAATTGGCATCATAGCTCCTGAAATACAAGCCATACTTCCTGCCATACAAGCTAATAATTCTGAACGAGTTAATGCTTCTAAATATGGTTTAATCATTATTTGAGCAACAATCTGACCAACAAATGAGTTTGCAACAGAACAAAGAGCTTCTGCTCCTGATACTTTCATTAGCTTATTCATTGCTTTACCCAAAATAAGAACTATTCTTTGCATAATTCCATAGTAATAAAGAATGTTTACAAGTATCATCATAAAAATACAAGATGCTACTAACTGTAATGCAAAGATTCTATGACCTGCACCGAAAACAGTGTCGAATAATTTAAAATCTAATAATCCTCCAAATACAAATTGGCCGCCTTGGAAGGCAAAATCTAATATTTTTTGGATTAATACACCAATTCCCAAGAACATTTTTTGTCCTAATGGAACTTTAAAAATAAAAACAGCAAGTAATATTTGTAATAAAAAACCTATTCCAACTGTTTTAAAATTTATTTTCTTTCGATTATTTGATATCAAGTAAGCTATTGCAAAAATAAATATAATACCTAAAACACCAAATAATCTGTCCATAATTTTCTCCATTACTAATTTATATTAATTATGAGGGAATTATAGCAAAAAGGTTTTCAAATGTATACATTAACACTTTTATTTATTTACAATTTATAGGAAACTGATAATCCAGCAGGCAAATCTAATATTTCTGTTTGGAAGCCTTCATCTTGCATTACGGCATCTAAGTAGGTTTGAACCTTCTCTCTATGAGAGTTAACATTATCTGCTGCAATTATTGCATTTGGAAGAAGATGAGGTTTTATTAATTCAAAGTTTTTTACATACTCTCTCTTATTTGCATCAATGAAAACAAAGTCAAACATTTTGTCTGATTCTAATTTCTCTAATATATCACATGCAGAGCCTAACAATGGTGTGTACATGCCAGCAAATCCACATTTATCAAAATTTGCACGAGCAATACTTTGACGTTTATCATAATATTCAATAGTTGTTAAATGACCTTTTGTAACCTTTAATGCATCTAAAAACCATAGTCCAGAATATCCATTTGAAGTTCCTATTTCTAATATGCTTTTTGCGTTTCTAATTTTCACAAGCATATTTAAAAAATTACCAGTAGCTCGTGATACATTCCAAAAATCATGTTGAGTTTTTTCTAATTCTGTTAACGTTGAATTCAATATTTCATTCATAAATTAAATCTTTCTTATATTTTTACCAATAGTTATATTACTTACCGGAATATCTAGTGTATTAGTTTTTAATACAACATTTTTATTTAAATCCATTACAGAATATCTTCCCGCTTTTATATCAGAAATAATCGCAAGTGATGTATTTGGAATAATAGACATTGATGTAGAAAAACCACCACTATTTAAAGGTACGATACAAATAGGTTCATCAGATTGAGTATCAATAACTTGAACAACATTATCTTCTGCACCTAAAACAAATAACTTTTTATTATATGAAATCATATCTATTGGTTTTTTGATTGTTGCAAATTCAGATAATAAAGTTTGGTTTTTATAATCTAAAACCGCTATTCT
Organism: Candidatus Gastranaerophilales bacterium; assembly: GCA_944324055.1. Taxonomy (GTDB): domain Bacteria; phylum Cyanobacteriota; class Vampirovibrionia; order Gastranaerophilales; family Gastranaerophilaceae; genus UMGS1585. The sequence goes on from CALUUV010000019.1 coordinate 18,380, forward strand.
ATTTTTAGTACGGCTTACTAAATATAATTTTCCATTTTCATATACTAATTTAGAAATATTTGGATAATTACCTAAATCTTTAAGCACATATTCATTGCCTAATTCAATACCCCATATTTTATTACTTAACTTATCAACATATAATAAATAATCATCAAATAATGTTAATTTCTCACAACGACCATTTACTTTGATTTTCTTTTTCAAAGTCATATCATCAAGAGAAATTTGATAAATTGTTGAAGCATCAGGACTTGAGACATATGCTAAGTTATGCGCCTTATCCATTATAATTTCACCAGCATTAGTTGTTAAGTCTAATTGCTTGATTATTCTATCATCAGCTAAAGAAATTATATCTACTAATGTACTATTAAATGTTGTTACAAATAAAAACTTACTATCAGGAGTAATCATTATACATCTTGGAATAGTCTTTTGAGACAAAGCATAAGATGAAGTCTTAGACTCACCTTGAACAACTTGAATATCTTTAGAATAACAAGTTGAAATATATAATACCTTATCTTTTAATTGAGGGATTACTGAAACCAAATTTGCTTGTTTAATTGGTTGAACTGGAGTTGTTTTCTCATACTGAATTTTTGTCGCAACAACTTTTATATCTTCTTTTGGACCAATTTTAATATTCAAATTTCCTGTTATACCCTTTAAATTTTCAGGTATTATTAAATTCTTTGGAACTAACATATCCTGAGGTAAAAGACCTGATTTTACGATTACAGGAGGCTTATCAAATTTTTTGATAGTTTTTGCACCATTTTTATCCACTAGAACTTTTAATAATACAAAATCATTGTTAAATATAACAACTTCAGGGCGTTTGTTTAAAGGTGTTTTATCTGGATATGTTTGTACAACTGAAAGTATTTCAGTATTTTTAATTTTTGCAGGATACAACGGCAAATAAATTGTTCCATCTTGCAAAATAATAACTCCATCGAATCTTATATCAACAGAAGGAAATGTCTTTTTCAACATTGCTTGGACATTTTCAGGTAATTTAGCTGCAAATGCGCTTGTAACTGTTGATAAAAAAACGATAAGTAATACTAAAAACTTTTTCATTATTTAAAAGCCCCTTTAATTTTTTCTTTTACAGACTGCTTTCTAACCCTTCCTGTTTCTATTTCATAAAGAGACTCATATAATTTACGTTCTTCATTTGAAATATGAGTTGGAGTTTTTACATTCACAACTACAATATGGTCCCCACGCATTGATGGATTTGAAACAGAAGGAGCTCCTGCACCTTTTATTGTAACTCTATCACCTGATTGAAGACCTGTTGGAATAGATATCTTTCTTTCACCATCAATAGTTTTTATTTCTATTTCATCGCCTAATACAGCTTGTGCTGGAGTTACATCTAGTTTTGTATAAATATTCATACCATCTCTATGGAAATAATTAGACGGTTTTACATGAATAATTATATATAAATCTCCTGAAGGACCACCATTCATGCCAGCGTCGCCTTCGCCAGACAATCTCATTTTTGAACCGGTATCAACACCTTTAGGAATTTTTACGTTTAATGTTTTTTCAACTTCTTTACGGCCTTGACCTTTACAATCCGGACAAGGATCAGAAATAATTTTACCTTTACCGTGACATTTTGGACAAGGGACTATTTGTGCAAAACTACCTAAAATAGTTTGAGTAGTTTGTTGTACTTGACCACGACCACCACAAGTTGGACAAGTTACAGGCTGACTGCCAGCTTTTGCTCCGGTTCCTTTACAAGATGGACAAGTTTCAAGATGATCAATTTTGACATCTTTTTCAACACCAAACATTGCCTCTTCAAACTCAATCTCTATATCAAGTCTTAAATTTTCACCTCTTGTTGGAGCATTAGGGTCAACTCTACGAGAACCACCAAAACCACCAAAACCTTCAAAAAATGATTCAAATATATCATTCAAATCACCAAAACCATTTGCAAAAGGACCTTGTGAAGAATAACCTTGATTTTGTAATCCTTCTTCTCCAAATCTATCATAAGTAGCACGCTTATTATCGTCCATTAAAACTTCATAAGCTTTACCTAATTCTTTAAATTTTTCTTCTGCATCTGATGCTTTATTTACATCCGGATGGTACTTACGAGCCATCTTTCTAAATGCACTTTTTATTTCGTCTTTGGTAGCATCCTTTGATACTCCCAGTATTTCATAATAATCCGCCATCGTATTCTCTTTTTCTATTTACTATTCAGCTGTTGCTACATTTACTAATGAAGGACGTAAAACTCTATCTCCAAGTTTATAACCCTTTTGTAATTCTGCAATAATAGTGTGCTCTGGATGTTCATTTGTTGGTGTTTGCATTACCGCTTCATGGTAATTAGGATCAAATTCCTTACCTTCACACTCTATAACTTCTAATCCAACTTTTGCTAATGCATCTGTTAATTGCTTATGTACTAAAGTAAAGCTTTCTTTTACTTTTTCACAATCTTCTACATCTGCAATTGCTTTTTCGCCTCTATCAAAATTATCTAATACATCTATTAATTTCTTTAAAGTATCTTCTGCACCATATTTTAAAAGACTTTCACGTTCTTGTGCTTGTCTTTTTCTATAATTATCAAAATCTGCTGCTAATCTAATATATTGATTATTTAATTTGTCATATTCTGATTGAAGTTTATCTAATTCTGACATCTCAGATGTTGCTTCTTCTTGCTCAGAAGATTTTTCTGCATCTGTTTTTTCTTCAACAACAACTTCTGCATCTGGATTTACTTCTGTTTTTGTTTCTTCTTTTTCTATATTATTTTCTTCAGTTTCACCCTTAAATGGATTTGCCATAGTTAAACTCCCCTTACAGTATCGTACATTCTCAATTATAATTTATCAAGTTGCATATACAAGGAAACTTTATTTTTTTTTAACATTTAACATAGCTGATACATTTTTCACTATTGGGTTCATATTATCAGAATCAATTATTTTTGAATAATTGTAATAACAGTAAACAGCTGCAGTAAAAAACATTATTAACAATAGAAAGGCAAAAAATCTAAATGCTTTCAACACCGCAATCATAGGTAAACGCTTATCTTGAATAACTATTTCAGAAGGAGTTAATAATGTATCCATTACTTCTTCTTTTGTTTGATTATTAATATCTGGGATATCTCTTTCACTTGGAGAAGAATTAAATAATTTTTCTAAATTTGCTCTAGCACATTCTAATTTAAAATTTTCTGCATTTTCAATATTTTCATTATTTTGACTGTTTCCAGATTTTAATATCTCGCCTTTAGATTGAATAAATGCATCTGCAAGTTTTGAAATATTTACAATGTCTTTTTCTATTTCATTTTTTATTTCTTCTTCATTTTCTGCAATCGCAGTATAAATCTGTTCAGATTTTTCAAACTTAATCATCTCTTCTCGTAAATATTTGGAAGATGATAACAATTTTAAAAATGAAATTTTATCTTCTAATGAACCTTCTAAATATTGAATTATTTTTACTCTTTCTGGTTTTGTTTTTTCAATATCTTCTTTAGGTTTAACAAGATTTAAATTAATATCTTCAAAATTTTTCAATTGTTCCTGTTCTACATAATAATATTCGTTATCAGATTCTAACTTAGAAATCTCTGATAAAGGTAAAAATCCTAACAACTCAAAAGTATTTTCTTCTAAACGAACAAACATAAAGAAATCACCTAATAAACCATATCTTTCTTGTTTTTTAGGAATAACTAATTTATTATTAGAAAAATTTATTCGAATTGATATCTTGCAATCTCCATAATATACCTCAGCAATATCCCATCTAGATATTATTGAAGATATTTCTTGCAATGAACTTGAACTATCAACTTGAATTCCATAATTAGCTAATATATTTTGTGCCCCAATTACGCTTAAATAATTTGCAACCATTCTGGATCTTGTATTTGCATTCTTCATCCAAGCACATTTACACCAAACTTGATGCAAATCATATTGTGACAACTTATATTGTATTTTTAAATTCTCTTCTAAATTGTTATTTTCTAAATGTTCTTCCATACTATTATGTATATTCTCATACAGGAGAATAATGTTCCACATATTTTTGTATGAATTATTATTTTTGTAAACAAAACTTAACAATACCCCAAAAACACGCAAAAAACATGAGTTTCAGGTTTTTATATACATGTGTAGTAAGTTAAATAACCCTTGGAGGTGTGTATGTTAAACAATGTTTCATTCAGAGCAGGTGCGTTAGATTCTGCAAAAGATATTCTTAATCAACCTCAAAAATATGCTAAACAACCTAATGCACAAGGTGCTCCGACAGGTCCAGAAGCTGATGCTTTTGTTAAACCAAAGAAAAAACATACTGTTAGAAATGCCATCATTGGCTCATTAGTTGCAGCTGCAGCAGTTGTTACTGGCTTAGTAGTTGGACATAAAATGGGCGGATTCAACAAATTAATTGAAAAAGCTGGTGCTGCTGATGCAGGAAAAGTAGCTAAATTTATGGGTTCAGCTGCTGAAAAATTAAATGTTGCAGGTGAATGGCTAACAAAACAAGGATCTAATGCTTGGAAAGCAATTACTGGAATGTTCAACAAAGGCAGTAAAGAAGCTGGAGAAGCAGCAGCAGAAGTTGTTGCATAAAATTTAAACATAACGCATCAACAAGGTTTTATATAAAAAGGTGACACAAATATTGTGTTGCCTTTTTATTATGGTTAATATTTCCGTAAATAATTGTAAATTCTACTAGCAAATTATTTTTTGAGAGTTTTTAAAATTAGAGTAGACCAACAATGAAAGGATATATGTATGAATTTAGGAATTACCCCAGCAAACCAAAATATTAATTGCAAACGCAATAACAGCCCAAAATTTGGTATGGCTATTAAATTAGACCCAACAGCTCATTCTATTATAAAAAAACAAGCAGTAGCATTAGGTGAAAAAAGCCGTAATAACTTTTTCGCAAAATTAAAAGAAGCAGTTGAAAAACAAGAAAGCAATCCTGTTAATATTTTAATTCGTAAAGCAAAACATAGAAAAGCTTTAGCTGCTGAAATTGTTGATTCAGAAATAGGAAAATCAATGGGTGGAATCAAAAACCAAGTAACTTCTCAACCTTTAGTAGGCAAAAATGGAAGCCTTAAATTCTTAGATAAAGCTCAAAAAAAAGCTAATAAATTAAATGAAACAAATAACAAAATTAAAGAGTTAATTAGCGATATTCCAGCAGCTGAGGCAAAAGATTACGGTAAAGGTGGAGGCTATATTACTGAGGTAGAAGCTTAATAAAACCATTTATAATAATTAAAAAATAGTTCCTATTAATATAGGAACTATTTTTTTTAACTAAAATGATTAAAACATTTACCTATATCATTAATTTTTTCGACATAATTATCATAGTTTAACTTAATTATACAATCTTCTTTCTCAACAACTTCCCCAATGATAGTATAATTTTTTAATTTAGGAAGTAAATCAACAGGAACTGTTGCTACAAGTTGATAATCTTCACCACCGTAGAATATTAAATCTTTATAATCATCAAAATATTCTTTTATCTTAGGATCATATAATATTCTTTCAAAATCAACAGACATTGTACAATTACTAGCTTTAGCAATTTTATAGAGAGCATCAAAAAGACCATCAGATGTATCCATCATTGCATAATCTTCTTCTATTTGCTCTGCAATTTGTTTTGAAAAATCAAGCTGAGCTGTTGGCATCAAATGCGCTTTTATCAAATCTTTATCAGGTTCTAAATTATCCATCAAAATCCTTAGACCTGCAGCACTTGAACCATGTACACCACTTGTTATAATCTTATGCCCAACCTTTGCATTGCTTCTTGATGATATTCTTCTACCTTCAGTTTTTCCTATTATACAAATAGAAATATATAATTTGTCAGAACCTGTAATATCGCCACCAACTATTTCAACATCTAAATCTTTTAATGCAAATTTACAACCTTCATAATATTCATTAATATCTTCTTCCGACACATCTTTTGGAATAGACAATGATATAGTCATATAACAAGGTTTTGCTCCTGATGCTGCAATATCACTTAAATTGGCCATTATTGATTTATAACCAGTCTGATATGGAGTCATTATCTCTTTATCGAAATGAACATCTTCAACCAAACTATCTTGACTGATTACAATCCCTAAATCTTTTAAATAAGCACAATCATCGCCTATATATTTAGAATTTAAAATATTTTTTATATTATTAATTAACTTTATTTCATCCATAAACGAATTCTACCAAAAAAAATTTACTTAGTCGACATGGATAATACTAGATATTAAAAAATTAATATTTTTACCAATTTGTTAAAATATTTTCAATCAATAATAAAAATATGGAAATTATAAACTTTTTTAAAACACTCAATAAAAAAATTGATTCATTTGATAAAATGGCACCGAAAACAAATCCGTTTACGATGCCAAATTATATAACACTTGTTTGGGTTGATGAAGAATGTCCTATTAAAGAAAAATTTGAAAATAATTAATTAACAGGGACATCAATAGGCTGAGTTAGTTTTGTTTTAAAAACAGTTCCTTTTGTAAAGGTAACTTCCTGACCTCTTCTAAACAAATCAATTATACTATCGCCTATAAGATAGCATCCACCACCAAATGCACCACCTATTGCACATACAGGACAAGTTACATATTGGATACCAGGAGCTGAATCACCTGCTTTTAATCCATAATTAGTAGATTTTTTAGTTATATCCACACATTTATCCCAATTCTGTTGAACTGCTTCACCATAACCTTTTTGATTATAAATTCCGCCGTCATAAGTTACTTTAGGTAAACCTACAAAAGCTAAACTTAATGGTAATTGACGACCTGTTGGAGTTACAATATGGTCAAAATCAATATATAAAACTGCACCTCTTGAACATAATTTTGATGTTTTAACTCTAGATATTGAACCTCTTACAATAGAACCTGCTGGTAATACAACGTTGTTATGATACTTTTGGTCATTTAATAATACAAAATTACAAACATCTCCTTCTTGGTTTGCCATTGTATCAACTGTTTGCATCAACTGTAAATCAAAAGCTGTTCCTGCTGGTATTCTTGCAGTTCTAGCATCACCTTTATAAGGTGCGGCAAAAGACATATTCATAAATGCAAATAAACTCAAAATTACTAATAATGCTCTCATAAATAACCTCTTTCTTATTTTTCGATTTATTCTACTAAATTATAACTTTTATTGCAAGAGCGATTAATATGAGACCGCCCACAATATCAAGACAATTAGGGTTGAATTGTCTAAACATTCTTCCTGAATAAAAACCTATTAATGAATTTACAAAAGTTACTACACCTATTAAAATTACTGGGAAGATTATACACTTCAAATTCAAACATAATGTAATTCCTGCAGAAAATGCATCAATACTTGTTGCAATAGCAATTAAAAATAATGTTGCATAAGTTAGTGTAGATTTATTTTCACTGGAATTTGATTCATCATTCTTATTCAATGCTTCTTTTATAAAATTAATTCCTAAATACATAAATATCCCAAATACAATCCATTTTGAAAAAGGTTCTATATAAACTCTTACAAAATTAGTAAAAACCCCACCTAAATATGGCATTAATGATTGAAATGCACCTGTAAATAATGCCAGAAAAATTGATGATTTAAAAATATTTTTTGTCAACTTTGTCCCATAAGAAAATGAAACAACACAAGCATCAATAGACAAAGCTATTGCCAATAAAACTATATCAAACAGATTCATCTACGACCTCAACTTCAAACAATCTATCCCAGGGGTAAATGTAGTTATTATTTATTGAAATAGACAATAATTGAGCAATTTTTTCTTCAAATGGTTTCATATAAGTTTTTATATCCTGAGGTTTATCTATCATTTGTCTTACATTTGCTTGATAAGCCCAATCATCTAAAAATCTTATCATTTGAACTTTTTTAAATGCTTTATCATCATATTCTTTTGCATTAAATTTTATTTTTGCAGCACAAATCAATGTTCCCAAACTATTAGCCGAAGTATTCCAAGCACTATAGCCATAAAAATTATCTAAATTTATTTGTGGCAATATTTTTTCTACAAAATTATTATCTGCACCATTAGCATTTCTTACATCTGCTATCATATAAGGAGTGTCAGGTAATCTTATATCACCAGAAAATAATTCTGTCGGCCTTTTCATAACAATTTCGCCTTGATGATCTTTAAAATTGTTTACTATCAAAGTAATATCAGCATCTTTTTTAACTTCAACACCCGCTAAATTTAATTGGTTTAACACTGATTTTTCTATTGATACATCTTCGTAATTTGATATCAAATCTTTTGAATCATCTTCTATAAAAATTGGGTTAACAGATATTTTCTTTTCTATTGCTCTAGATAACAAACTTATAGGAATCTCATCAGCTCCGGTAATTACTTTACCACCTAATTTTTCTAATTCTTTTGCTTCTTTTACATTGAAACCATACTCTGCACAATCATCTTTTGAAAAAATTAGTTCATCAAAATATCCCAATTTTTGCCATTCTAGATACATCTTATTTATATTGAAATTTCTCTGACGAGTCATTAAGTAATCATTCAATATACTTTTAGGAATAAGATTCTGAATTGGGCTACCTAAATTTCCTAAACTACATTTGTGAGTGTTATATGAATATTCGAAAATTCTTGTTCCATAATCTTTCCAATATTCTTTTTCTTCCTCATTATAGTTATTATTAGAAATTCTCATAATACTAGAAAATGCCAAAACTTTAGCTTTTCTTTTAACCCATTCAGAACGAAATTTTAAAACTCTTTCTTTTATTTCTTTCTCTGAATAATTTGCTCGTCTTGATGGAATCAAGCCCCCATAAGCAATCGTATCCAATGACAAAATAACTTTATCAACTTGTGGTAATGTTTTAAACCATTCATAAATTTTATCAACATCTGCATATTTAGTTAAAGACCCTAAATACTCACGAGGAGGTATTAATAATTCAATATCTTTATCTATTGCAGCAATATCAACTGCAAGATTATAACAAACAGGTCTATTATCTATTGGAATAAAACATATTTTCATAAACCAATTATATAAAAAATATTAACATTTGTAAAAATAGATTTATTTACTATAAAGATTTAAAAAAAATATGCCGTACCACATGCCGTGAAGTGTATCAAAGGAATAAGGATTAGAACTAAAAATTGTTAAACGTAGATAAAAACGCATTAATTAATAATCTATGCCAAAAATCAGGACTGGAAGGTGCTGCTCTTTCTGAGTATAAAGCACGTCTATCTAAAATGAGTGCGGCAGAACTTACTGCACTTATTTCTGGCAACAATACCGATAATAATAC
>CALUUV010000020.1 GCA_944324055.1 Candidatus Gastranaerophilales bacterium
ATCTCATTAGCATTATAACTACCCAACCCAAACCAAATAGAATTTCATAAATTAATTTGATTATGCCTAATAAGAAGACTGTTATACCAATAGAAAAACATTTAATTACATTACCACTCGCAATGTGATAATTCAAGTAAGTTCTCGTCATGTTAGATGTTTCTTTCATTGTCTTTGGTAAACAATGAAAGATTTTCAATAAAAGTACAAAAGGTGAATATATTAAAAACAATAAACCAAAACCTAAATGAACAAGGGCGTTTCTTTTCCAAAGAGCTTTCATAGCATTTTCAAATCTAAATTTCTTAAAATTAAATAAAACAGTCGCTAAAGCTTCTTCTTCTGGATTTGAATGATAATAATCATAGTCTTTTCGATTTTTTACATCATTTTTATTTAAATCATAATAATCAAATTTTGCCATAATAGTATCCTAACTTAATTTAACTTAAGTTATAATATTGTGTATCTGTTTATTTGTAAAACAATTTATTTTGACGTTATGCTTAAAAGATCTGGATTTTCTTTTATGATTTCTGTGATTTCTTCAATTGACCATTTTTCACCAGGTGCTTTACTCTTGAAAAATGTAGCATTAGTGAATAAAAAACCTACGATAATCGCAACGTTATCTTTCGTATATTTGTCTTTAATATATTGATGAAATTCATTTTTGTTTATTTTATTTGCTTCTAATGCATCAAAAGCGTTACACAAAACATCTGCAAATTCAAATACTTCTTTATCTAAAAGATATCTCATTTATTGCCCTACGTTTGTTGTTTGAACTATTTCATCTATTACTTGCATTGCTCTTTCTTCTGGATTAGCTATCCCTGAACCGCCTGCGATAGTAATTCTAGTGTTTGTAAGTTTTCCATAATCGAATACATCGTAGCTATCTTTAGATGTTTCGTATGAAATTCCTTTATATGTCTTCATCGTTTGCTCCTTTTGTATTTATATAAAATTCTTGTATAAAATCATATAGTTCATCAATTGCATTTATTTTGTATTCTTTTTTGATTCCGTTTTCAACGCAACTAATTTCAAGCGGCTTGTTGGAAAATAAATGTTCATAAATAAAAGTTTCTATATCTTGCAAAATGTTAGTTGCATATTTTTCTGAAATATTTTTTGCTAATAAGTTTAATAAAGTATTTTGCAATTTTCCAGTAAAATTTACTACACTGTGACCATTCATTAAAAACTCATGAAGATATTTCGTAAGCTTTTCTTCTTTTTCTTGATATTTTTTTATTAGTAATACTATATCAATAAATTCTTCTTTTGTAACCATCTTTACCTACCGTTTTATATAAAAGTATTTTCTATCTTATGTCTTTTAATATACGACGCTGATTACGTCAAGTAAAACAATTTATTTTATACTTTTTCTCTTTGGTTAATAAAATCTTTAAAAATTTCAACTAACACACAAAAATTCAGTCGTGTTTATTCTTTATTTTCTTTTCTATTATTTCATCCAACATTATCGGCGTAAAATCATTTTCGTCGACGCCTACATGATAACTATTAAAACCTAATTGTTTATATATCTCAGTATATAACCCTTTATCAGTACCATGAGTATGTCCGTATAACATTATGGAATTTTCACGAAATGCTCTATTAAATTCGAGAATAGGATAATGACACATTACTACTAAAAATTTACCATATTTTGTTTTTATTTCCTTTTCACAATAATTACATACTAATTTTACTATACCTTTTTCTAACAGTTTCATGAAATCGGTTTTTTTATCATGATTACCCAAAATGATTCTTTTTTCACCACATAATGAATTGAATATTTTTTCCATATCTTCTACTTTATACTTATCAAAGAATATATCTCCAAGAATATATACAATGGAATTTGGTTCAACCTTTTTATTCCAGTTATCTATTATGGTTTTATCGTGCTCTTCAATAGTCTTAAAAGGACGACCGTCGCCAAGAGTTAATAAACGTTCATGACCAAAATGTAAATCTGAAATAAAATAAGTTTTAGACATTACTGTTTGACCTTTCTAACCCAAAGGTTTCGCTATATAAGTCAGATATCAAGTTTGTGATAGTATAATTTTCATCAAAATTATATAGACACCAATCATTACCGTGCTTGATATATAATGGTAAGTGCCACTTTAATGCATATATTGTTTCGTTAAGTGAAACTTTTTTGATAGTTTTCTTAATCATTTGAATCTCCATTTATAATATAACTTTATACCATTCGTTTTCAAAATTGTAAAGACAAAAAAAAGAATTTTCTTACGAAAATTCTTAAAAAATTCAGTCTTTCTTTAAAAGAGAGAAAATGTATTTAAACATTTAACTTTTTAACCAAATAATTACTCCAATACACCAAATGAGTATCAAAAAAGCGTATAGCATATTAGGTATGATATCTAAAAAGATACATTTTAATACTATACACGTATTCTCTTTAGAAAATACTTTCATCAAGTACTCTAACACATCATCGATATCGCCGTAAAATTCTTTTATTGGTTGAATTAAACACATTTTTAATTTCTTCCAACTTTTAGGCGTTTTCCAAATCTTAATTCTATCTTTTTCAAACTTTTTTAGTCTTTTTGGGAATAGCCAAGTAGAAACATATTCATCCTTAACAGATTCATATCCAAACCATTCTTTATCGAAATAGTCAAAAAATAATGCAATAGCATTCCTTATATAGGATACAACGCACACGCAAAAGATAATTGCAAAAGAATCCTTAACAAATTCCAAAGTAGTCATTTTTAATTTAATCCTTTATTTCTTAAAATTTCTTTTAACTTTTCTATAACATCTTCATCTGTTTTACCTACAACAAACATGTCTCTTAACATTAAAAGATCGTTATTCATACTATTTTCAACTTCTTCTTTAGCTGCTTCGTATCCATCATCATCTAAATGATCACAAAATCTATTTTCATACCAACCTTCACCTTCCAAATCGTCGTGGTCAATATCGTCTATATCAACGTCTATGCTAAATAGATTATCGTTTTCTCTAAGTTGTTCTAACTTTTCTTTAACTTCATCTTTATTTAAATGAATTCTTACTGACATTTTATTTTTCCTTATTCTTTGTTCTTTTTACTTTTATAAAATTACTTAAGATTTTATCACTATCCCATCCCTTAATAAAACCATTTTTATCAACATCCAAAATAACATAATCACCATAACCATTGCCATAAGTATCTAACCCAGAAATAACATAATCTTGGATAGTTTTTGTTTCGCCTGTCTCAGTATCTAATAAAGTATATGTTCCTTCATCTACGGCTTTGTTGTATAATTTAATTTTATGCCCTAAATCATGATTCAACAATTTACCATTTTCAACATCAATCTCTAATCTAACTTCATAGTCAGGATCTATTTCATCAAGATCTCCAATCATTTTCACAAAACTTGGAATTGTTGATTTATCTTTCCAAGAGCATTGATTTTCATCAAATTCAATAACATCTATATAACAATCTGTATATTCAACAATAAGTTTTTTCATTTTTATTATTCCTTTATTTCATTATAATATTTTTGTTATCATACTTATAGCCACAAAAAAACAAATACATGTTTTAATCCTCATTCTCAAATTCATTTATATCCATCATTTATCTGTCTTTTTGTTTCCTAATTGTTTGCATTGAAATCTATATTGCAAATAAAATTGTACGACTCTTTCTAAAGATTCAAAAACTAAAACCGCACCCATTACTATCCAGAAAATACCCCAAGTACTAATCATCAATATCCTCCTCATAATCTTTTAATAAATTATCTATTATTTTTTGCATTTGTTTACATGTTCTATTTTCACCGTATCGATCACCACGAGGATCATAATTATCCTCTTTTTCAAAAGATATGATATCTCCATCTTCTTGAAATGCCAATCCGCTATAATTACCACTTCTATAATAATATGTTAAAAACAAAATACCATTTACATATTCTATGTTTTTAGGATATTTGTGTATAGCCCAACTAACTAATTCATTATAATCATTAACAGATTCTCTGTTTTTAAGTATTTCATATCTTATAGCTATACCTACAATTATCAATGTTGTAATAAGCACAAAAGTGTATATATATTCTAGTTGCATATTTTAATCCTCGTTTATACTTAAATTATCAAAATATTTTGACCATTTTTCAACAAATTTTTCTAAAACACCCCTAACATATGGATATATTTCTTTATGTGTATAATCTCTTGCTTCATCATCTGTTTCAAAATGATTTGATTTATATCCAGGAGCAGGATTTGGTGAACTTACGAATTTTTCTTCCCATAACCATCTTCTCAAGGAATCAATTTCGTGAATATCGTTTATAAAATTATCAATAACATCTTCTTCAAAATTTTCAAGAGCTGACATATAAGCTAATTCTTTAACCATTATCCCGAATGTTGTACTAATAACATCTGAATGGATATCTATATAAAAATCTTGGTTATCTGTTTTAGGTATTGTAATTTCAGTATCAGTAATATTATTACCTTTATATCTTAAATTCAAAACTCTACTCATGATTACTCCTCACTTAATAGAAATTTTATAAAGAATCAGTTTAAACTCTTCTTCATTATAATTATCTTTAAAGGTCATACTAACTCTAAATTTAAATCTATCTTTCATTTAATTCCTCTTTTTTTTTTATATTCTGTTTTCTCTAAATTTTCAAAAAATTCTATAATACAATCTATAAAACTTTTTTCATACATATCTATACTACATTTTGGATGTATTTTATCCCAACCATTACATGCATCTTCATCATATTCAGAAATTATACATTTATCTATATTTATAAACGGTCTACTTGTATTTATATGATATTTTTTACCTTTATATTCAAAAGATACATAATATCCAGATATTACATTATCTTCTATCTTTTTTATATTTTTTTCTAAATAATTTCTCAATTCTAAAAGTTCTTTATTTTTCATTTTATTTATTTCCTTTTAAGAAAAATAATCATCATCGTCATCTTTTGAGAATATATCATATTCTAGAAAATCAAAGATACCCTCGAATAAATCCTTAGAAAATACATATATAAATAAAAATACAGGATAAAGTATTATCAAAAATATTAAATATAATATAAATTCCATCTTAATCCTCTTTATCTATAATTTGGTATTTTTCTATATTTTTACCACCATAAATCTTGAAAATATTCAGCAAATAATTTTAATCCATCTTCTTTAATCTTTTCTTGTTCATTCCAATATTTTCTATCTTCCCAAACATGACAATCTTCATCTTCATCTATAATTCTTTGAAAAGCTAAAATCATTTTATCTATTGTTTTCTTCCATTCTTCAGAAGCGAGTTTTGTACTTTCACTAACCTTTCTATTAGGGTTTCTGTATTTTTCGTAAATTTTAGTTGGAATACCATTAGTAACTTCTTTAAAGTGTTTTAATCTAGGAAGAACAAATTTAACAATAGTATAATCTAAATTCCATGTATCTGAACTATCCCATCCATTTCTAATTCTAAACCATACTGCTTTAAACCAATTTGGTGATAATCTTAAACGCCCGTGTTTATCTTCAATAACATATCTCAACCAATTACGATAATTCCAATAATAAAAATCTTCCAAATAGTTGTAAATTTTATTTAATACCTTTTTCATTTTAGTGTTTCCTTCTAACTAAACAATTCTTCAACAAGCAATGACAAGTATCCTCTAAATTTCAACCAATATAATCTCATTAGAGAAAATTTTTTCTTAAAATACATAGTAATATCACCATCAATAAAAGTAATATCTACAGTATATGCTTCTTTAGAATATTTTTTATTCGGTAGCAAAACATACTTCTTGAAAAATTTTTCACCAAAATCATTTGAACAAGTTATCTCAAATTCTTTACCGTTTTTCTCGCAAAACGTTATTTTACACCAATAATCGAAGTTAATATCTATTACTGCATACATTTTCACTCCTCAGTTTTTTTCTTTAATCCTTTTTTAATTAGTTCATTATAACGTGGTTTTTCATAAAAACATTTTGTTAACACATATGCCATACAATCTTTAGCTATCTGTGCACTTTGAAATTGTGATATTTTACTATCAACAACAATAAATTGACCTGTTGGTATATATGTTATCTTAACAGCATTACCGATGACATTAGAATTAATGCCTGATTTTGATTTTTCAGTATAAACTTCGATTTTAAATAACTCGTCATTACTAAAATCAAAATCTAAAACATCAATTTTATTTTCTAAATCAATCATTATTTTACCCTTACTACCTTAAATTTAATGTGTCTTATAAAACGAGCTAGTTCACATCAATCTGATTAAATAGAGACGTTATTTATTGATTTAACTCTTCCTTCATTTCTAATTTATTGTTAATATTTTCCAAATCAATTTTAATTTCATTTAATTTAGAATTTACATCGATAATATCTATTGTTTTCATGTTTTTTCTAAGACGCATTTCTTTAAAACAGTTCTTATTAGGTAATAAAAGACCTGTGAAAAACATTAAACCAAAAATTATCAATAACTGTTTTGACTTTTTTATCATTCTGTTATTAAAAGTATACTTGTTTTCTAGATAAACAGCTAAACTAAGTAAAGTAACTACAAACCCAATAAACCCTATAAACATTAACGCTACATTAACGCTATTAAATGCTAAATATTCAAAAAATCCCATTTTTATACTCTTTCCAACTAATTTTCTAGGTCTTTAATTGCATATATAATTTTTATCATAACATATCTCTTTTTACTTATAAAAATATAATATAAAAATTTTTAACAAAAATAAAACAAAAAAAAATTACCCTTCACATGTTTGATAATTTTCTAATTCTTTTGAAACATCCCATTCGCATTCATCATCATTCCAATCTTCACTACTTTCAAAAGCATATTCATAACCTTCCCAATTATCAACACCAGCATATTGCAATGCTCTTAATTCTTTTTTACATTTTAATAAGTTTTCTAATTCGTTTTTAGTTAATATATATTTTTTATCATCCATTTTTATACTCCTCATGTTCACTTATTTTTGTTTATCTAAAAGTCTTATTAAATCATCGGATAATTTTCTACATAAGACGTATTTTTTCTTAATTCATGATTATATAATGTATCGCCATTTGATATTATTGAAAAGCTCAAATATTTCTTTTCGTATTTCATTCGGATAGTCTCGCATGTCCCAATATTTAGATGGATAATAATCTATTCCGTGCTTTTCAAATACTTTTTTGAAAACCGCTTTGTTTAAAAAACAAGGTGTTATCTAAATCTACAGAAACTACTCTCATTATTTTAGCTCCAAGATGTTGTCTATTAGTTTTCCAATACCATATCTTTCTTTAATGTTTTGGATATAATCTTCAACTGTTAAGTTTTTGTTACCTAACCATTTGAATCCAATATCAGAACATTGACGATATTTTTCTGCTTGGTCGATAATATATTTCGCTTTATCTCTTTTTTCAACAAATTCTGAATCGGCAATTTTAGCAGATTGAATAGATTGTTCTAACATATTAATATAGTTTTCATATGCTCTTTGTGCTTCGTCAAAATGGACTTTATATTCAGGGAAATATGATAATGCTTCATCAACTTCACCTTCAAAGATTATTTCCAAAATTCTTTTTGCTGAAAAACCTGCTCCAGCTAAATGTGATAAAGAAACATATGCTGGTGATTTTACTTTAATACGATTCCAATGTTTATCTACAACAACATATCCTTCGCCAGAACTACCTAATTCTTCAGCATTTTTAATACAATCTGAAATATTATTTATGTTATATTCTTTTGGTCTCCATTTCCAATCAAAAGTTATCTCTTCTTCATCCCAAGTATTTTTATCTCTGATACTTAGTAACCATAATCTATCTTCAGTATATCTTATAATAACTCTATTTTCTGGAGAAGTGAACTCAAAAAGATATACTTTATTTTTATCAAATTGCTCCACAATCTTTTTTTTAATATGGAGCTATATTAAATCAGAATTAACAAAAAGTAAAGCCATTATCAGCTACACCTTCTTGTTCATATTCTTCTGCTGCTTTTATGCTATCTTTTATTTGATCTTCTGTAATATCTAAATTAAATATAACTTCTTCGCTACACATAGAAAGATTCCACGTTGGTTTGAACACTACTTGTATATGACAATCTTTACCAAAATCTTTTTTAATTGTTTCTTTCACATCCATTAAAAGAAAATCAGCATAAGGACAAGTCGGCGAAGTCAAAGACATCATAATGTTAATTGTATTAGACTCAATATCAATTCCATATATTAAGCCTATTTCAACGATATCTTCAGATATCTCTGGATCTTTTACTTGTTTGAGGCTATCGACAACTTGTCTTCGTGTAATTTCTATCATGCTATTTCTTGTAGTTTAATGTTAGTAGATTGTATTGATTAAAGTTCTGTTTATCTTGTTCAGACAACTTATCGTATTGTTCTTTATTTATTAATTGAAATATTCCATCTTTAATTCCAGCGTACACGTTATCGTTGAACATCACAGGTGGCTGATTCCAAGGAGTTATTGGATAACCACTATTCGGTGTCCAAGGACATGTGTCTGGATTAGGTCTCGGTGGAAATGTCTGTGGATAAGGATTTGGAAAATTGTTTTTTTGATTTTTCTTCCAATAATTCTCTTTCTAATTCCTTAACCTTTTCTTCTAACGTCTTGATTTTACTATACAAATCTTCTTTAGAAGAATGTTCAATTTCATGTTTTTCAGCTTCTTCTTTTTTGTGAAACCTATGACCATCCTCTGTTATATAAACAGTTGTAATTTCTTCTTTTACCATTTTTGTCCTCCTACAAATCCTTTGTTATTTATTATTTTAGGCACGGTTGATCTCATCTCAGCTCAACTGACTATTTTCTTTCAACGCCAGTATTATGTTGAGATATATAGTTTTCTGCGTCTTCTTTAGTTGTAAAGCATCGGTCAGAGTCATACAAAAGAAAACAATTATATAAAGCGTCTTTTAATTTATCTCCTGTTAATTCTTTTATCTTCCAATCCCCTATGCAAGACCCGTTAAATTTTAATGGTGGTTGAACATAATAGATTGTATCGTAGAGTTTTAATATTTGTTTCTTAGTGAATTTCTTATCTGCTAGACATAGCATTTAATTTTCCATCCTTTACACATATAATTTTTCTTTTTATTTCGAAATTGTTATTTTTTAATTCAAACCACAACCACTTTTTAGTTGTAGGTTGTTTGCTTATCCATTCTTCTGCTAGTTTTTTGTTTGTACAATATGGGGTAACTATTTTACCTTTTTTATCTGCTACATAGTATACAACCTCAAAGTGCGTGCGTAAAGCAAAACTTACTTTTTCTAAAAAATCTCTTCTTGATTTATAAATTTCAGAACACTGACGATCATCATCAAACAAACCGCCCATACTAATTCTATCATACGGATGATTGATGCTACTATCACGTACATCAAAACATGCTTTTTTTAAAAAATCATTTTCAAAATAGCATGTTGCTACTCTGTAGGTATCATATTTTTTAATTTCTACATTTTTAATGAAAGGATAATAATTTTTTACTGCTTTAACAAGCTCGTTGTCGTTAAGATGACTTGCATCTACGCTATCATCATGAGGAGACGAATGAGGCGAAGAAGAAGTTAATGAATCACAATGTTCTTTCCAAGGTGATACTACATCATTCGCCGAAATCTTACCTATAGGTACCATGTTTTCATCTCCTTCGTTACCTAAAATAACCATTCTGGCACAATTACTTTTACATTAACTGTGGCATAATCATTACCCTTTTCGTGAACTTCTTTAATCATTATGTTTTCAGAAGACAATTGATCTCTAAGTTTACTCGCAAATCTTTTTGCTATAAATTTGAAGAAGAAACCACCATAACACGAATAATCTTTTCCAAAATATACTTCGCCAGATTTTTTATTATATCCAGCCATTGTTTGAACTATGTAATTTCTAAATGGTCTATCATATTGTAACCAATCAAATTCAGGTTTAATATTTCCTTTATGGCAATTTTGTATTTCTAGTTGTATTTTATATTTGCAAGTATAATGATGAAATTTCCAATTTATCCAATCACATACACGTTCTATTCTTTCTACAAAGTTTATCTTAGCAACTTTTATGATTTCTAGATAGTAAAATAAGTCATACTCATTATGCCCAATGTTGTACGATATTCTTCTAATTTTAACCTTATTTCTTTTAGAAACTAAATTAAATACTATTCCTATAATAGTAACAATAGGTAATATTATTGGAGCAAACATCATCGAAAAAACTCTATATAAATTCCAAGATAATTTATCGTGATGCTTCCACCAATCAGCAGCAATATACATCAAATAAGCCATTATTATGTAACAACTTAAAAAATAAATTAAATCATATGTCATGATAACCTCTCTTTGTTAAGAATAATCATAAAAATGATATACCATTTGTTTGTTGTAGTAAAATCATTTTTTAAAATTATGTCAACGTTATTTGTTTTCTATATACCACTAAACTTAAGATTTTTTCCAAGCGTTAGGTATAAGTATTTTATCATGAATTTCTTTTAGTTTTTTATTAAAATACGCAATATCTTCAAAATCTTCACTTACTACTTCATACTGGTCACCACAATCTTTTAAGTAAAGTTCGTCCAAAACCTTATCATCAAAATTTACACTATGCACTTCTAATTTAAAAGCAGAATCTTTCCAAATAACTTTATACCACATTACATCGCTATATATAAACTTTAAAGTATCGCCTTCGTAGATATATTTTCCATTTTTATCTACTTGACCTGTTCCTAAAAATACGCTATCAATTTTAACTACAATAGATGAACCACTATAATCTTCGTCGTAGCCTTCTTGTTCCTCAAGCTTGTATATTTCTTGTTGTGTAAATCCATGATCTTTGAGAATATCTTCGTAATCAGAGATATCCATAACTATTTCATCAAAACATGGACTAATATAGCTAACACGATTACTTTTAAAAACAACGTTTACGTCAATTTCATTACCGCCTTCGTCAGATTTTGTATAAGTGGTACATGCCTTAAAAATCATTATTTAGCCTCCTATCCAAAGCAAATAGTTTTTATTCCAATCAAAAGTTTTCAAGATATAAATTAAGTTGAATATATCATATTCGTATTGCCAAGTATAATGCAATGTATGGTCATTATCTGACACAAACCACTCTTCAGAAAATTCACTAACCTTATTTTTACATTTCTTAATGAAATATTCTAAATGATTTACAGTTGGATCAAAACACATTTCTCTAATTTTATCAATGTTTTGAATATCTGTATAATATTCTACAACGGTTTTCCTATATACCTCAATTATATTTTCTAATAACTTTTTATTACCCAGCATAAATTCACTATCATTGTTTAATACTTCATTTACTTTGTTATCAGAAAATACTGGGCTTAAGCATTCTTTTAATTTAATACTATTTTCTTTATACGAAACTATCTCGCCGATTTCTAAAATTCTTTTAATATTAATACCTTTATCTTCAAAAGTATATTCAGAAAGATATCCTTCATCACCATATTTTTCTATAACTTCATCGTAAGATAAACTACGAATTTTATCTAAACTTTTTTTATCAACGATAGCAACGTAATTTCTATAACCCATATTTCACTCCACAATAAATTCAATTCTATCAATATTATCTAAATTCTCAAATTTAACACCAGAATTAAATCTATCTTGAAAATCTTTCAAAGAAATTATTTCTTCAAAATTTTCATCATCTTCATAATATGTTATTAACTTAACTTTTATCATAATATCCTTCTTTATAGCAAACTTTCTATGAATTGCTGTACTTTTTCACAACTCATTCTTTCTTTGAGAACAAACATTGTACATACTGTCTTGTGGTCAAACCTATAATGGATATTATACTTGTTATCTATATAATTGAATACCAATGCTCCATTATCATCATATCCACCCAAATAGATATCAAAATTATAATCTCCTTCACCTACGAGGAAAAAATCTTGTGAATGAGGTTTTTTAATCCTATATTGATTAAATCTTTTATTTAGCCAATCCCAAAGTTCCTCGACTGTCATATTTCAACTCCTTATTTTTTGAAATAAGATAATCCCGCCCACGTCCACCTTTCATCCATAATATTTTTCCCAACAATGTTTACATTCAATATTTTCAAGTTCTTTCATTATTATTTTCAAATTTTTCTTTAATTCTTTATCACGTTCTTTTGTTTGATCTTCAAGTGATAAATCTTCAATTTTACAAATGAATTCACTACATACCTTCCAACTTTCTTTAGTGTATAATTCATTACGAATCTTGTGAATATAGGAACATAAAAGTTTATCTTTTTTTGTTTCAGTCATATCACTATAACATAACCACCAAACATGTTTCCCACACAAACAATCATAACATTGTTTAGCTTCTTTATAAGCATGCATTTCGTCACTAACTACATCAAATTCCCAACTTAAATCTTTTGCTAATTCTTTGATAGTTTTTAATGATTTAATTGTTTGTTTACGTGTCCAAGCCCAACCTTTATATAATAAAGTTTTTTGTTCAACTATACCCTTATCAGCATTTTCATCACCACATAATATGGGAATAAGAACACTAACAAAAGTGTTGATATTTTCTTTAGTTTTAGCATTAATAAATTCTTGTTTATAGAATTTAACCCTACCAAAACTTGTTGTTAACTTATAATATACTGTTTTACCATTTCTTGTTCGTTGATATGACCAAGACAAACCATCTGCTAGAAGTTTCCCATAATTGCAATTACATTGATGTAACAACCACCTTCTATGTCCATACCAAGGAGTAATTATTTGATAAAATTTCTTCATAATTTCCCAAACTTTCTTAGAAAATTCTTTTATATTCCACCAAATATGATAATTCCAGTAACCTTCAATGTCATAATACTTATCAATGATATAATCTAAAAGTTTCATAATTATTTTTCCTTTCACTATTTTTTATTTTCTTGAACTTCTACTTCAGAAATATAATATCTTGGCATAGCGTCATAATAACCCTGATATGAATCTCCGAATAGTCCTCTCACTGAATCATCAACATCATGAATCTTATTCAATTCTTTTAATTTTTCTTCTGCTAATTCAATATCATCGTATATTCCAACAATATCACAAGTAGATTCATCTTTTATTGCAAACATACTTTTACCTCCTATTTTTAATCTTCTTTATTATAATATATTTTTTGTAATTGTAAAACATTCTTTTCACAACACAAACCTATTGGGCCAAGTTTACTCAATAATTCTTTTTCTTCAAGTGAAAATGCAACTCTATTACCTTTTTTATATGCTTCTAGTTTATTTCTTAAAGATTTCCAAAAACAGTAATATGCAGTTTTGAACTTAAATCTAAATCCGCCAGCATCTTGAATAACAAATCCTTCGAAACATCCGTTTGGTTCTTCATTTAATGAAAAATCCTTATACATTCCTAAAAAATACTCTAAATGTTCAAAGTTGTATATATCGATTATTTTCGCCTTACATAATAAAGTGTTATTAAATGCAAAATCTCTTAAACTATCATAATCCCAATAAGTTTCAGAAAAATCGTTTTTCACAATATCTAATAACACAAATTGTTTAGTACAAGCATTATGAATAATATGTGGATCAAATTCTTCATCAATAACTTCAAAAATCATTGATTGATTATCTTGTACTACTTTCTTAATATTTTCTTTAATTTCTATATTTTGTTTATTATACCACCCCATAAACATTTCTTTAAAATGTAAAGCATATTCACCTAAATTTGTAGATTTAGATGCTATGAAGAAAGTATCATTTTTATAATCCCAAGAAATAATCCCGAGATAACCATTTTCTTTCTTGTAAACAGATACTGGGAATTTAATCTTATCTTTAAGAGTGTAGATTGAACAATCCCCATATTCATGTTCTGTGTTTGAATCATTTTCTTCAAACCAAGCGTTAAAAAATTTATTATACGATCTTGCTACAATTTTTCCTGTTTCAGAATCTACGAATAATCCTCTTGCTGATACAGAAATGTCATCCCAATGATCCTTAAAAAATGCTTCTCTTGTAAAATTAAATGAAACTATACCATCATTTAATTCTTTTTCTTTAACATATCCTGATTCATGTAATTTCTTAACAATTTCATCTGTATATAACTTGTCTGATTTTTTAATATAATCATTATTCTTAATTTTAATTGGATTGAAACCATCTCTAGTTATTTCTAGTATTCTCAAATAACCACCATGTTCAACATCATCACAAAGGTTGAATGTTCTTTTTGTGTTTTGAATATCTACGTTTTCAATATTTCTATGCCCATGAATAGAATAAATTTCAGCATATTGTTCCTCTAATGAAAATTTAGTAAAATTTTCATCACAAGCTTGCATATCAGAGTAATTACCGACACCTTTAATCAATTGTTTTGTAGGAATTGATAGATTAAATGCGGGTTTAGATATACGACCGTATGTACGACTATAAATTGTAGGTGGTAATGGTATCGTCTCTTGTTTAAACACAAATATTTGACGAACTTTTCTGCCAATAGCTTTTAATTTTTCTCTATTTTCTTCTGATAATAGGGACCAAGTTTTTATAAATTCATCAGTAGTATTTTCAATAGACTCACCACGAAGAATTTTTTTTATATGCCCTTCATGATTACCTTGTAATAAAATCACATTATCATTTTGCATTAAATCATATAAGAAAGAAACTACTTCATTGCATTGATAATTTCTATCTATATAATCTCCTAAGAAGATATAAAAATTATCTTTAGAGTATGGATTATTGTCAAAATATTCTTTTAATGGAAAAAATGAAGCATGTATATCTCCAAATACAACTACTTTTTCATATTTTGTTAAATCTTCACCAGAAGTAAACAAACGATTTTTTATATTAGCACTATCTTCAGCATCAATTATTTCATAATTTCCGTTCCACTTTTGCTTTGAACGTTCATACATATCTCTAATAACTTTTTCTGGAACTTGTTTATATTCTTCTCTTTCAGAATTTCTTTTTAATGCTTCTTCTAATGAAATATTAAACTGAATGATTGTAATTCTGTAATTATACTTCTTAGCGAGTTTTTTATATTCCGAAATAGATTTTTCTGAAATATGTGTAGCATCAACTACTGTGAGTTGACCATCTTTCATACGATTTTCTACGATAGAATATAATTCATTCCATACTTTTTTGTCTGCTTTTTGCGAAATTCTTTGATGACCTTCTAAATCATACTCTATTCCAGCGTATAACAAACGAAGAGCATCAGATGATACTGTAAATTGTTCTAATTCATTCTTTTTAACCCAAGTTGACTTTCCTGCTGAAGGCACTCCACTGAGTACAATTAAATTTCTCATTTATAAAATATACCTTTCTACAACACCTTCGTTGTCTTATTGTTTTGCATATTGTTAAAGTAATATACAATTAAATTATTAAAAAATAAAGCAGAAAAATTTAAATCAATTCTGTTTTTTTTTGATAAGTTCAGAAAACTATATCGAAGATTAAGGAAGTAAGAATGACACTAGCAAAAGGCAATAGAATTAAAGCAGATGATGTAGCAGGAGTACATAAAGCAAATACTTTTGATGGAAACGTACAAACTATACGCGGAGTGGATACGCTTTATCGACAATTTACCGATTTAGATTATGCTTCATATCCAACGACCGAACAAGCTGGATTTCCTCTTTCAGTGTCTGATAAAAACGACATCAAATGCTTTGAAGCAAAAATAGTCGTTTCGAGTTCACAAAATAGTTGGGTATTTCCAGTACGACACAAAAACGGTACTTGGGAAATTGGATTTAAACACAGCGTAGATGATACAGATGCTTGGTCAGAAACACCAATGAAAGCAAATCAACTAGGAGACAGTAGCAATCAAGTAGTAAACACTAAGTGGATCAGCCAAAAATTTCAAAAGGTATCTGCTATGCCAGCATCTCCTGATCCTAACGTGATTTACTTTGTTGTGTAGGGGAATCATGTACATGTCAACTATAAAATGGGGAAACTCTAGTATTAAAAATATCTATTGGGGAAGTACTCCAGTAAAAGAAGTATGGTATGGCTCTAATAAAATCTGGAGCAACTGTCCATATACACCGAACCAAGTTCTGTTTGAATCGTCGACTCCAGGTACATATTCGCTCAACATTTTAACAGACGGTGTATATGAAGTTTACTGTATTGCCGGAGGTTCTGGTGGAGCAGCTTATCATGTCTACGGTTATAAGTGGTACTCTGCATCTGGAGCATCCGGAAGCGGTTACATTGGTAATCTAAAAATTACACAACACACTTATCAGATTGTCGTTGGTAGAGGATCGTCTGGAAAACATAATAGTAGTGAAAAAATTTCAGATGCAGAAAATTCTAGTATTTCAAATGTAGTCACAAGTTATGGAGGTAAAGGTGGCAAAGCTGTTGATGACCGAACACAAGCAGTCGGTGGTGATATTCCAACAATATTTACACAGGAGATATCATTTACTCTAAAACAACGCGGTAATAACGGTACTATCGATGACGATTCTGACCTTTGTTCTGGCGGAGCTTCATTATATAATGGTTATGGTAAGGGTGGAGACGTTAATATCTTTGATTACGTAAATGATGGAACAAATGGATACGTCAAGATTATATTTAAACACCAATAAAAATTTAAAACGCTTCTACTTATGCAATGTTACCGCAAAAGGTTTAAATTCTAAACTCCTTGGGTAATTCACAACGAATTTTCGTATTATTCCATTGATCAACAAAAGTACCAACGGGAGTTGTGACTTCTTTTACTTTTAATCCAGCTTTTTCTAGTATTCCTATAAAAATAAAATCGTTACCGTTATGCGAATCTATTTCAATCTCATTTTTCTTTCTATTTATGGTTACCCATACCTTACAGCAATTTTCGTTAGTGTATTTATTAATACTAGGTAATATAACTTGACAAAATAGATCTTCCTGTCTCTTTTCTTCACTATTTTTTGCCGTTGTTATGAATTCTGCATTAAAATTCATGTCCATCATGATTGTCGTTAGCTTAGGATTTTCTGATGTATCTTCACGGTAACTATGTGTATGCTTCAATAAATTTACTGCAGAAGACGGTTTAATTGTACCAGTTACTTTCATCTCTTATATACCTTTTCATGTTGTTGTATTGTATATTCTCGTATTTTTCCATAATATTCAAGATTCTTATTGACTAATTTGTCAACCATACTAAAGGTGCAAACATATACTTTTTCTGATAGTGGTTTATTTTTTACTCTAATTCGTATACTTGCGGTGCATGCTTCTTTATTAATGTCTAAATAACCTAAATTTAATACGACTTTAGCCTTCTTAACTATACCATATAGCTCTTCCATGCTATTTACTACAGTCTCATCGTTTGGATCACCCGTTTCTCTAGTTATATATTCGTAAACTCTATGCTTCGATAACTCAGATTTAAGTCCTGAAATAATATTTTCTAACTTTCTTATCTCTTCATCTCTTCTAGATATAACTACGAGTAGTATAATATTCACTAAAATAGAGCTAAAAAACGATACTGATAATAACATAGTAGGTTTCATTTCTTATACACAATATATACTATAATTTAACCTACATTAATAGTAAAACAATAAATTATTTGTTATCTCTAAGTATTAACAAAATAATTAAAAAGTTAACAAAAATTGATGTAAAATCAATCACCAAATCACAAAAACACCTATAAAAACGGAAAAATAAATATAACCATACCACCTTACTAAAATATAACAGTTCTTATAAACATATCCAATAGAAGATACTCTTATATGAATACCAACTAAAGGATATACTAAATAGCAAAACCTCTATTCTGGAAATCAATACAGTAACATATCATACTACAATCTGATACCTTACCGATATAGATAAACAACTACTATAAAATAAACAAAAAAACTAATTATAAAGGAAAATTATAAAATGGCTTTGCTAACAGAATTAAAAGATAAAAAACTTGAAGCTAAAACAGCTCAAGTAAAAAGAAACAAAGGTATCGCACACGCTGCTCAAGTTCTTTCAGAATCAACACTTGCTACACGTTGCCCTAACCTTTTAAAAGACATCGAAAGCTCAAACTCTGATGCTAAATACAAGGCAGCAACACTCGTACAACTTCTTGAGAATACAGCTGAATACATCTCTTCTCAACCAGGCGAATTCAACGGAAAGAACCTTCTTAAAGAAGACGCTACATCTGCTGTGTCTCTCTTGAACCCAGGAGTTGCTACTCTTACACCTAAAACTATAGATATCGTCAATGTATTTTATCCAGCGATGGTTTCACACCTTTTCTGTGATATCCAAGCTATGGATAGACAATCAGGTCAGATCTTCGTTATAAAGACAGTATATTCAGACACAGCTGCTGGCGTTAGTGCTGGAGATATCGTATTCGAAGATGCAACAGACGGTACATATGCATCAGAAGTTATTAGCTATACTAATGCTACAGCTGCTGCTTCAGTAACAGCAAATCCAACTGCTATCCCTGGAGGCGCTACAGTTAAAGTAAGAGCTGGTTCATTCATCGTACGTATCGGTGGTAAAGAAATCGCTAGAGATTATGGTAATGAATCTGCTAATCCTTCAACTGGTGTTAACTCAGGTGATTATGTAGTTATCGGTCGTGGTGTTTCTGGTTCTGTTGATGCTCAAACTGGTGTTGGTACACTTGCTCTTGATGCTACAATATATGCTGAAGAAATTGCTGCTAGTGCTGTTGTAACTTTTGAAGCTGCTGTTGATACAGAAACAGATACAGATCTTATCCGTAAGATCCAATTCGAAATTCCTAATCAACCAGTTATGGCTAAGGAACATCCTTTAATGAGTACATATTCAGTTGCTGCTGGTTTAGTAATGAATGCTCATCTTGCTATAGATACAGATGAACTTATTTCTAACCAACTCGCTGGTACAATTCGTTGGGAAAGAGATTTAGCTGCTGTTAAAGCTGTATATGGTGCTTCTGCATTAGATGCTTCTTTAACATTTGATTGCGCTGCTAACGGTGCTAACCTTACACTTGCTCAAAGATATTCTTCTTATAAGACTGTAGTATCTTCTGCTCGTGGTATTATCCAAGAAAATGCTGGTCGTGGTACTGTTGAATTCATCATTGTATCTACAAAACAAGGTCTTCCTGTTGTAGAAAACATAGAAGGATTCAAAGCTGCTCCAGAATCAAAGAAACCTATTGGACCATATTTGGCAGGTACTTTGAACGAAGGTACAATTGCTGTTATAGCTGTTCCTTATTCAAAGACTCTTCCAGAAGATCAAGTTATCTTCGGTTTCAAAGGATTCCAACTTGGAGATAGCGCTATCGTGTTAGCTGAGTGGATCCCACTATACTTCACTCCTACATTCCAAGCCCCTAATTTGAAAAACCACAAAGGATGTTTGTCCTTTTATGATTTATTCATAAATAAGCCAAATTATTTAGTAAGGGGTGTTATTTCTAACTTCAACGTTGCTTAATAGTACGTTTGTTAGTAAAATCAAGGGCTTAAGCTTATGCTTAGGCCTTTGTTTTTATCTGAAAAGAAAGTGTAATCGATTATAAAGATTCCCAGATGTAACTAGCTTGTCCACAGTCATATACTTCTACAAAGCCATGCTCTAGCATTATGTCCCTGTTATCTTTGCCTGAGGTTTCTCTATCTATCTGCGGTATATTTAGGATTCTACATGCTCCAAGTTTATTTACTTCAGATTGGGTGAAGTGTTGTTTGGTTTTCATGTTGTAGAAATGACAACTCCGTGTACCGTTAGAAAGTAGGGTGTAACCTAAATGCTTAAACATGCTGCCTGTAAATTTGCTTTTATCGCAGTAAGATATGATAGATTTAGGCGAATATGTTTTAATAAAGTAGTCATGTAGTTTATGAGCTGATCCGCCCTGTATTAGATATTCATTATTATTAGCGAATCTTAACCATTCCCATTCGTAATTTTTGTTGTATCTAGAATTACCATAAGTAGATACAGCGATTAGAATGTCGTTATAATAAAGACCTAGTGCTACTTTTATACCGCGACAACTGTTTTGTAAGTGACATTTGCTTAAAAAATCGTCGGCTGTCTGCGTATCTATTTCTTTTACGATACATTTATGACCAGATACTTTATGCTTTACTGTGGTAAGTAGATTCTTTATTTTATATTTATCGTCCCAATCCCACACATGTATACATTCAAAGCCGTGTTTCCAGGCGACTAATGATTTGGACTTGTGATAATCTTTGTCTACAATATATTTGTTATTATACCAAGTAGTATCGGTAGAATTATGAGTATAGCTAGGATTTATTTCTACTAATACAGTATCATTTACTTTAAAATCGTAAACATAATTCTCTAAAGGAAATTCTCGAGTTTTGTTATCGATGTCTAAAAAGTTATCCCAGCTATCGTTGGTTTTATTTTTAAAGCCGGCTTTAGTATATAATTCGCTCTGTACAATCCAATTAACGCCATAACGTTCTTGGTTTGTTTTCATTCGCTTTTCTTTTACTTCAATCTTATTAAAAGCTTCATGAATATTCTGCTTAACTTCTTCGCTTTGTATTGCAGCTTTGGTTCTTCTAGAAATCTCTTCTTTGTAAGCGTCGGTCATATGTTCTTTACATCTTGCAGATTGTTCAGCCAAAAGCTTTGCATTACTCCAAATTTCTTTTTGTCTTATTCGTTGTGCTTCTCTTTTTTCTTCTGTCCAAGCGGCTTTGACATAAGCTTTCATCTTGTCAATCTCTTCTTGTGTCATCTTACGGCCTTTATTCCAAGCAGTCTTACCTATATGAGCAGCAGCTAGCTTAGCTTTTGTCTCATCTGACTTCTTGTACATTCCGTGTGCTTTGTTATATTCTATTCCGCACTGTCTGCAGCAGAATTTGCTTTCTTTTCTAGCAGGATGGAATAGTTTACCACAGTTTGGACAGGCTATATCTTCTTTTTTCTTCATTTAATCTCTCTTTTATGATAATATAGAATTATACTTTGTAATAATATTAGCAGAATCCACCGCTTTAGTAAAGCCAAATGTTTATTTCTTCGTTTAGGCTAATCCCATATCAGCTGCACTTTGGTTGATGTTTATTCTGCAGATGTCCATTCCACAGTTAGGGATAATTACCCTACAGCCTAAAGCTTTAAACTTATCAACTATTTCCTTGTGTCTTTCTTTGTGATCTGCTTTACAGTAACTGATAGACCAGGAGCCTTTATCTGCAAATGAAACGCATTTTTTATTTTTAGCCCAGTCTAGATCGTATTCTTTTACGATAGCTAGTATATTAAGCATGACTATCTTATCGAAGAGATCTTTACCGTTAATCTTTTTGTTATATTCAGCTAAACGTTCTTTATCGTAATCAGATAATTCGTATGGTTCAAGATCTGTTTTGTTTATGTATTCGACTACTTCTTCACCCTCTTTTACTACTATAGCATCTTCGCCAGCAAGTACTGCAGCTGTAACTACTCTGTTTTTAGCATATATCCTATGTAACGTTGTGCCTGCTTTGAGTTGATATATAGGACCTAATAAGGCTTCAGTATTAACTGGTGTTGTGGTTACTCTAAACTGTGTTCATGCTCCGCAATTACGTTCAACTACAACAAGCTTAAGTGGAATATCTATAACTTTATTAGTCATTTTTAATATCCTGTGATCTTAGTTTATTAAAGTCAATAAAGATTAATGTGTATAATCCATCAGATCTATCTTCAAAAGGTATGTGAAGTCGTGTCAGTAAACCGATAACAATATTACGAAATGGTTTTTCAGACTGTGGCCAAGCATGTCCAGGACTCAATAGTATGTAAGCACCATTTTCCACTGTTTCATTTGAAATTAAACTTGGTTCAAATCCTTTATCTTCTATAGATTTTGATATTGTAGGCCAAACCAAAGTCATAAACATTTCTCTATCCATTTTGTTTTCCTTCAATCAAGTATCAATTCACATTCATACCAATAAGGCAGACGAAAATCTATTGAGCGTCTTGTGTAATGTATGTTATATCCTACAACGGTTTTCTCAAGAAGTAAAATAAAAAAAGCCCTCTACCTTAGTGATCATAGAGGGCAAGACGGAGGGACGTCTTTTTTAAACAGGTTATGTTAGTGCACTTTCTAAACGGGCTATCAAGTTAATAACCAACACTAACGATTATTAGAATATCATATTATCCGTAGAAGTAAAGCCAAAAGTTTATTATTGTGTATTTTGTTTGTTTTTATTCAATATTTCGTGTATATTGAGGGACGTACTTGCGATAACCTATTACGCAATACGATTAAAGAAATATAAATAGATAAGATAAATAATAATTTAAGTTAGGTAATCTATTCATACACTTTTGATAGATGACTACAGATTTTTACTCGTCTTATTTATCAGGTAGTGCTTTTAAAGTACACCCTGGAATCTTCTTCCTTACTCACCCTAGCAAATGCTATGTCATCGTCAAGTTTTAACCTGTTTGTGTTACGGTCTGTACAACCTTCACAAAGCTGTCCCTCTATACCGGTTCTCCAGTAACGGGCTCTAAGGCGAAACTCTTCATATTTATCCTGCACAAGAGACGGCAGTTACTCCATTTTATTTATTAGGATTGATGGCATAAGAACAATCTAATAGCTGATTCAGAGCATCTAATGATAAACCAACAGCATATAGAACACTAGGCACAATAGTCATTCATGCTAAATGCTTTTGGTTTCGTGTATTTTTGGTTTTACGGTACAAAAGATAGACGATTTGTCTAATCTAGGTCAATTAATTCCGTATACCAATTGTAGCTATCATCACATGTAATCATATACAAGGCGTCTTTAGCTTCAGTTATGGTTGGAAAGACGTGAGCATCTTCAATAAATTCTTCGAAAGAATACGTACCATTATCTGCTATGGCAAGGTATCCTCCTTTGAGGATTACACCTTCTTTGGTCATCTTACGGCATTTTACTACGCATTTTGTCATATTATACCTCCTTTTAGTTTGATGAGAGAGAATGGATTATTTGCCAAGAAGAGCTAATAGTATTAATATAGCGATAAACCACAATATACCAATACCACCTTCTTGATTGTTAGATTGACCAACAGAATCGTCTTCAAATGATTCTGTGTACCATTGTGTACCAGTAGTTTCTGTTAAGTAGTTCGCTCTAAGTTCAGCGTCATTGGCATATTCGTAGGTATTTCCATCACGTTGTCCCATACCTGTCTTACATCTGTATAGTATCATATTGTTTTCCTTTCTTTTTATGTTTATTTCTGTTATTGATATTAGATTGAACCATAGATCACTAGGTTCGTAAAGTGTTTATTGTTTCGCAATGTCCATCCTAACCTTTCTTATTAAACTTTAATTTTCCAAGCGGGCGTGTTAAGCGTATACCTTTTAGGTTTGATTTAAAAGTAACGCCTAGATTTTTAAATGTATTTCCAAGCTTTTCTTCAATTGCTTTGTTCAACGCTTCTTCGATCCAACTTATCTTTTCTAAATGATAACCACAGCGTATAGTTTTATCTTCATCATTATAGATTAGACCACAATCTTTTATGATTTTCTTTAACATCGGTCCAACACACTGTTGGGTTAATTTTTCTGTAGTTTTGTTTTTAATCTTCTGTTGATGTTTGGTTATAAGATATTCTTCAGCTGAAATTAAATCGTCCATATGTATTACACAATATCTTCCTTCCATTATTAGATAATCACGAGCAGCTTTCTTTGTCATATATGTTTGATCGTAATCTTGTATTTTTAAATTACTAGTTTTACGAATAAAGCAGTAAAAATCGTCATAGATTTTCTTTAGAAAAATAGGTTTATCTAAATCCTTTTCATTAACGTTTGCATTGGTTTGTAAGCATGTGTCAAAACTGATTTCGAATTTATTTGTCATAGCCGTTCTCCTTTATGATGTTGGTTAATAAAAAGAGTCTACCATAAAAGATAGACTCTGTAAAGTTGTTATTTCGATAAGTATTAGTATACGTATCTGATAACTGTATTGATTTGTGCTTTATCTTCTTCTACTGGGAATGCTTTAGATTTTATGTAGCGTACTTCAACTGGAGTTTCTACAGTAACATTAGCGTGTCCATTGAATCCTGGAACTTCAAGAGTACCAAGAGCTTCAATATCAGTAAACTTTACAGCATCGACAGGCATTGCAGCTGCCTCTAATTGTTTAACGTAAAGAGTTACGATATGTGATCCAGCTGTATCATCTTCAGCACCATTTGCTTTAAGATTTACATATACAGAACCAGTAACAATTACAGAAGCTGTATTAATTATTTCGCCTGTAGCAATAAGTTTTTTCATTTTATTCACTATCCTTTCATTTTAAGATTACGCCTTAGGGTTTAGTATAATATTCGGCGCGTAAAATATTATACATGTATTAGAACATGGTTTATTGCTTTTATAAAAGCTGAGTTATATCTAATTGTGCAAATTCATCATCATGAAAAGTACTTGAACCAGATTCTAGTTTGATTTTTACTCCAAATTGTTTTGTCAGTTCATCGGCGATTATCTGTTTAAGCTCATTAAAGTTTACGTCTAACGCGATATAGTTTCTTTTGCTACCAGTCTCAGAAAATCTGTATGGATTTTTATCTATTTCGGCACCGTATTTACGGAGTATTTCTTCAAAAGAATTTTTAATTGTACTGTTGAATAGTTGCTTAGTATTTCTTGCTTGGTCTTGTTTTTCTTCTGATTTAGAAGGTTTTCTTATGATCGGCTGAACTCTATTACCTAATTGATAGGTATAGTATTCAGATATCAATACGTGTTTCTCTGTTATTTTATTGACACATAAACTGAAATCTTGCTGACTGTCTACACCAGGATTAGCTCCAACTAAAACTTTTAGATCTTTAAAAACCTTTTTCTTAAATTGCCATTTTAGAGAATTAAAGTTATCTGCTGGATTTTCAGACACGATTTCGAAAACATATAAAATGTCATCTTTCTTTTTTTCCGATACTGTCGGTATTTTGTTTCCGATATAATAATGTAAATAATGATCACCATACGATTTAGTGTATTTTATTGTAACGTATTTTTTATTCATAATTATTCTCCTTCGTTATTAAGTTGTTGTAGTATTTCAGTCTTGTCAATAGTAGCTGTGACACTTAAGTCTATTTTAAGGTCGTATTTACTTATGCCAAGACTTTTAAGTTTTTCGTTGATCGTTTCTTTAATTTTATTCTCGACTACTTCTCTTAAACAAAATTCATCATGGTCATAGCTTTTTACATATTTTTCAAAACATATTGTACTACATTTATCATTAAAATCTTCGTCTGCTTCTAATTCGATTTCATTGAATATATCCTTTAGTCTTGGTAAGAATATAGCATTAAATATTTTATTTTCGTTCTTTTGTTTTTCGATTTTTTCTTTTTCAAGCTTTTCTTCTTCTGTTAATTCATATTCTTTAAAGTTAGATACCACATAGAATATACGTGTACTAGTTTGACATGAATATGCTATAGTGCATGGGTATTCTGTTGTATATAAGCGGTTCTTGCTGACAGATAACAAGAATGTTTGTTCTGGTAAATTATATAATTTTTTAAAAAGAAAGATAACGCCATTGGTAGTAAGGTCATCACAATTAGCTATGTTAAGTTCTTTTTTGAATTCAGTTATTAATTCATCAGTCATTGGAATACGATACACCGTGCTTGCAAGAAGCATTTCATCATGAACAGTAGGGCGACTTCTTCTATTTCTATCAACTCTTCCTGTTGAATCGAACGAACAATATGATTTTATTCGTGTAGTTGGTTTTATATTGTATTTCTGTTGTAATAATTCTTTTGTTATTGTCATAGTGTTTCTCCGTTGTTAGTCGTTAAGGTTATTATATAATAGATTTTTATTCAAGTATAGCATTTCCTATTCGCAATTGTCGTAGGTATAAAAAACGAGGATAGCTTTTACACTATCCTCTACCCTAACAACAACTCATAAATAAGGAGATACTATGAGTTAAACTTATTTTCTTTTAGTAATTAGAATACCTAACATTTTTGAAGCTGTACTTTTTTTTGCCATTTTCGTTTTCCTTTGTTATCGTTTCGTTTATGTGCACATGATATAATTAATTTCGCGAAATGTAAAGCCAAAAGTTAGCTAATTTCTAGGCACTCTTTTTCCATTACTTTTTCTTTAATATATTCAAGAGCAGCTGTTATATAATCATCCCAGTATAAACCGATTGTAATACCAGCGTCAACTGGAGATAATTTAGATTTAATAGCAGCTTGAAGATTATCACAGGTGTCAGGTTGTTCCCAAACGATTTCTTCTGACATAATTATATCAGCGAGCATTTCGATAATATTTTGTTTTAATTTCATAGTAGTGTCCTTTCAGTTAGAGGTTAATATTATAGATTTTACAGAAGTTGTAGTCATACATATATGCATACATCTGATATTTATTTCTTGGTTCTGGTTTATCACCTTTTTTCATCTTCTTATTTGCTAAAGCACAAATATGAGCAATACGATAAATATCATTCAACTCTTTATCGTTTCCGATAAGTTTCTTGATTTGCTTTGCATATCCTGTACCGTAGTTCTTGAAGAACCATTCTGGTGTTATTTCATTTTTCTTAACAGCTATGAAGTCTTTGTGAAAGAGGTGTTGTGTACCCCATACGCTTAAATTACGTTTTGTTTCTTCAAAAGTACCATCTTCGAATGGAATGTCACGTAAACTTTTACCACAGTAAGCTATAACTTGTTTATTAGTACTTACTGACCAACCACTCCATAGTCGTATAAGCTCACCGCTTTTCTTACGTAATACTACCTCAGTAGACCATGATTGAAGAATTTCATCTCCGTTATCTAGATATTTGATGTAAGCATTCATATAACGAAATTGTTTTTTGTCTATTATTCTTGTCATTTCATATCTCCTTTTTAGTTGTTATTTTGTTAGTATATTCTTAAACTTTAAGTTACCAAGCTTTCTTCCTAAAGACCAATCTGATAAGTTAAATACAATGTGCGCTCCATATGAATCTAATAAGTCTTTGAGTTCGTTATTCACTGTATCTATGATAGCTTTCTTTATTTTAGCTTCAAGCTCAGATTTATGATTAACCCGAAGAGCTCCATCATTTTTTCTTCTTGAAACACCGAGTTTCTCGCAAAGAGCATCGAATGTAGGTTCAACGGTTGCTTTAAACAATGCTTCATTTTGTTCTCGTTTTTCGAGAAGAGCTATTTTTCTTCTGTGTTTCTTTTTTAAGAAATCTTCAGCGGATTCAAGTTCATCTAAAAACAAGAAATAGCTAG
>CALUUV010000021.1 GCA_944324055.1 Candidatus Gastranaerophilales bacterium
TCTGGTTCATCAGGTGTTGGCAAAGGGACAGTTATAAAATCCCTTTTAGAAAAATGCCCAAATTTAAATTTATCTGTATCTTGCACTACAAGAAAACCTCGTCCTGGAGAAGAACACGGAATAAATTATTTCTTTCTATCTAAAGAAGAGTTTAAAGAAAGTATTGCGAATGATGATTTTCTTGAGTGGGCTGAGTTTTCTGAGAATTTTTATGGTACCAGAAAATCATATATAGAAAAATGTTTAAACAATAATCAGAATGTTTTATTAGAAATAGAAACTCAAGGAGCATTACAAGTAAAAGCTAAAATGCCTGAGGCTGTTTTAATCTTTATTGCGCCACCTTCTATTGAAGAATTAGAAGCTAGATTAAGAGGGCGTAAGACTGAAACCGAAGAAGCTATTCAAAAACGTCTAAATTTTGTAAAATTAGAAATGGAAAACTCAAAGCAATACGATTATATAGTCGTAAATGATACTGTTGAAAATGCAGTAAACAAAATTATTGAAATAATTGGAGTATAAAGTGTTAAAAGATAAAACTATTTTAATTGGGATTAGTGCTGGAATTGCAGCATACAAAATTTGTGAACTTGTTAGAATGTATAAAAGAGCAGGAGCAAAAGTTAGAGTAATGATGACTCCTAATTCTCTACATTTAGTCACCAAACTTACACTTGAATCTCTTTCTCAGAATGAAGTATTTGTTGAAAATTTTGATATAAAAGAATATAAACCAGAACATATTTCATTATGCGATGAAGCAGATATTATGGTTTTAGCACCAGCAACTGCAAATACTATTTCAAAAATAGCAAATGGCATATGTGACAATCTTTTAACTTCAACTGTTTGTGCGTTTAATAAACCAATAATTATAGCACCAGCAATGAATACAAATATGTGGAACAATAAATTCGTTCAAGAAAACTTGCAAAAATTAGCTGATAACAATTATCATATATGTAATCCTGAATGTGGGTTTCTAGCCTGCGGAACAGAAGGTGTTGGAAGATTATGTGAATTAGATACAATTTACAATAAAACTGTGGAAATATTGAATGAGAATAAAAAACTAGCAGGAAAAAAAATTGTTATTTCCGCAGGGGGGACAGTAGAAAAGATTGACCCAGTACGATATATTTCAAATTTTTCATCTGGGAAAATGGGAGTTGCCTTAGCGGATGCAGCATATCAGATGGGAGCAGAGGTTACTTTAGTATCAACATTTGAGGCTAAAA
The DNA here is from genome assembly GCA_944324055.1 of Candidatus Gastranaerophilales bacterium. GTDB lineage: Bacteria > Cyanobacteriota > Vampirovibrionia > Gastranaerophilales > Gastranaerophilaceae > UMGS1585. Next base: position 1,242 of record CALUUV010000021.1, read on the forward strand.
AACCTTATAAAGTTACAAAACTTCAATCTGCTATTGAAATGGAAAAAGAAATATCTCAATACAATAATAATGTTGATTGTATCATTATGGCTGCAGCAGTTGCTGATTATAGAGTAAAAGATTATAGCGAACAGAAAATGAAAAAAACTTCTGATGATGAAATTGAAATTAAATTAGTAAAAAATCCTGATATCTTAAAGAAAATTTCAGCAGAAAGTAATACAACAAAAATTGTTGGTTTCTGCGCAGAGAGCGAAAATTTACTAGAAAATGCTAAAATCAAAATTAAAAATAAAGGTTGTGATTACTTAATTGCAAATGATATCTCAAGAAAAGATATAGGCTTTTCAAGTGATGAAAATGAAGTCTATATATTAGATAATAATTGTAATATTGAACATTTTGAAAAAGATTCAAAAATAAATATCGCACACAAAATTTTGGAGAAAATTTTTGAATAAATATGAATTAGTCGCAAAAATCGAAGCAATTGCACCTTTAGATACCCAAGAAGATTGGGATTGCTCAGGCTGGGTTGTTGATACTATTAATTCAGAAGTTAAAAAAGTAATGTTAGCTTTGACTATTACTGATGATATAGTGAACCAAGCAAAGCAAAAAAAATGTGATATGATTATATCTCATCATCCAATGTTTTCTGTTCCTTTAAAATATAAAGATATAAATATTTATGCTTCTCATACTCCAATGGATAAAGCAAATGGTGGCACAACTGAAACATTAATCAAAGAATTAGGATACAATAATTTTGAAATTGTTAACGATTTTGTAAGAACAATTAAAACAGATATTAGTGTAAATGATTTCAGAAAAAAATTAGAACAAATATCTCATAATGTAAGATTAATAAACAACAATAACATTGAACAAATTAAAACAATAGGTTTTTGTGCTGGTTCTGGAGCGGATTTTATTGAATGTACCGATACTGATGCCTTTGTGACTGGAGATTTAAAATATCATACAGCCGTTGAAACAAGTAAAGTTGTGTTTGATATAGGTCATTTTGAAAGTGAAATATTAATACTTAATAGATTTAAAGAAATATTAGGAATTCAAGTGGAGATAGCAAATGAAAAGAGTCCTTTTATTTAGTATAATCTTATCTTTCTTTATTTCGCTTGCAGCTATTGCATACGAAACTATCATTATTGATTTCCCGCAAAAAACCAAATGGAATGTAGTTTTTTACCGTAATATTGGTACAGAAGCAATATTACAATATGTTCCAGATGGAGAATCTTATTCTAAATGGACTCAAACTGTTATTGTTCATTCATATAAAGGAAGCACATACCCAGCAAATCAATTATCAGATATGCTTACATTACAACTCCAAAGACAAAACCCAACCGGAAGATATCAATATTTAAGATACACAGGAGTAGATTCTGTTGCGGTAAGACAGACAAATACTTATAAAAATATTGTAGGCCAAGCAGAAATATTCAGAACAACAAAAGCTGCAGAAGGTTTAATGACTATACAGTATATAGACAAAAATAAAACCAGATTTAAGCAAAATTACAATACTTGGTTAAAAATTATTAGAGACGCACGAACTTATAATAGCTACTGGAGAGATAACAGAATCCTAAATAAAAGTGAAAGCTATGAATTATAATTACACATATATTTATGAGTGTCAGAAACTTCAATATATTTAGGCTTATCTGATTTACAATTTTCTTGTTTTAAAGTACAACGATTATAAAATCTACAAGCATTAGAATTATCTAAAGATATTTCAGATAAATCAACTTTTTCTGGCTTTTTATTAATATTAGGAATTGAATTCAATAATAGCTTAGTATAAGGATGTTTAGGATTATTAAATATTTCGTCTTTTGTACCAACTTCAACAAGCTCACCTAAGTACATTATCCCAACTCTATCTGCTAAATATTTAATAACATTTAAATCATGAGATATGAACAATATTGTAATATCATATTCTGATTTTAATTTTTTTATTAGATTTATTATTTGAGCTTGAATACTTGCATCTAAAGCACTTACAGGTTCATCTGCAATAACAAATTCGGGATCTAACATCAAAGCCCTTGCGATAGCAATTCTTTGTCTTTGTCCTCCAGAAAATTCATGAGGATAAAGAGATAAGTGATATTCAGAAAGGCCTACTTGTGTTATCTTTTCTAAAACTTTTTTATCTATTTCGTCTTTTTTTAAATTCGTATTAATAATTAATGGTTCAGCAAGAATATCTTTAATTTTCATTTTAGGATTCAAACTTGCATAAGGATTTTGAAAAATCATCTGAACTTTAGGAGTAAATTGTTTTAATTGTTTTTTATTAAATTTAAGGATATTTTCATTATTATAAAAAATTTCACCAGACTCTGGTTTAACAAGTTGAATAATTGCTTTTGATAGAGTCGATTTACCGCAACCAGATTCTCCAGCAATAGCAAAAATTTCACCTTTTTTTATAGACAAAGTTAAATTATCTACAGCTTTAAGTTTTGTCTTTTTACCTAAATAAGTTGATGTATAAACTACATCCAAATCTTTTATTTCTAAAATATTTTCAGACATAATATTATTAAACTATAACTCTCGTCTTCCTTCAATTGCCTTAGCAAGCGTAATCTCATCGGCATATTCTAAATCAGCACCAACAGGCAAACCAAAAGCAATTCTTGATATTTTTATTCCAAAAGGTTTAATTAATTTTGTAAGATACAAACTTGTTGCTTCACCCTCAACAGAAGGAGACAATGCTAAAATAACTTCTTGAACCCTGTCATCTGTTAATCTTGTTAGTAGTTCTTTAATTCTAATATCATCAGCACCAATTCCATCCATTGGAGAAATTAAACCTTGCAATACATGATATAAACCATTGTATTCATTTGTTTTTTCAATCGCAATTAAATCTTTTGTTTCAGCTATTACGCAAATAACAGAACGATTACGACTTGAAGATGAACAAATTTCACAAGGACTAGATGTTGATAAATTAAAACAAATTTCGCAAGCTTTTGTTTGTTCTTTTGCAACAACAAGAGCTTCCGCAAATTTTTGGACTTCACTCATTGGCATTTTTAATATATGAAAAGCCATTCTTTGAGCTGATTTTGGTCCAATTGACGGAAGCTTTTGAAATTGTTCTATTAAAGCTGCTATTGCTTTAGGATATATCATTAGCAAAGTCCTGGAATACTAATACCACCAGTTACAGCTTTTAATTTTGTTTCCATTTCTTTAGAAGCTTTTTCGCTAGTTTGAAGAATTGCTGTTGTAATTAAATCTTCTAATGTTTCTAAAGTGTCATCATCAACTGATTCAGGATTTTCAGGATTAAGTAATTCTTTTGATAATTTTATAGATTTAAACTTACCTTGACCATCACAAGTAACTTTTACTGCTCCTCCTGCTGCTTCCCCGTTAATTTCAGCAGATGCTAATTCTTCTTGTACACTTTTTAATCTTTTTTGTATATTTTGTGCTTGTTGCATCATTTGCATCATATTCATAATAAATTACCTCCTGAGTATTTTTTATTATACAATAAATATTATGAAACACAAAACATATCTTAACGAAAGCGTAAAAAACGGATATCTTTTGAAATGGCATAGAATGCCAATCAATGTGTATATTGCACCAATGAATTTTTATTCTAAACAAGGTGAAGATTTAGTATATAGAAAAATGGTTGTAGATGCCTTAGAAGAATGGGAAAATGCGAGTGAGGGACTTGTTCAATTCAATCTAGTTAATACATTATTAGAATCTCAAATAAATGTTGATTGGAAAAGAGTTGATAGAAGTGCGTTAGGACACTGTACTTATAACTATGATAATTATAAAAGGTTATATGGTGCAGAGGTTTCAATTGGATTAACTGATGGACTAATACATCAACAATATAATTCAAATGAAGAAGTATATCACACAATACTTCATGAAGTAGGACATTCTATTGGCTTAGGCCATAGTCCTTATGATACAGATATTATGTACACACCTCACAAATATGGAGTTGTATCATTATCTGACAATGATAAATATTCAGTGCAATGGTTATACAGACTACCTGCAGCGACTGAAATAAGAGCAATTGGGCAACAATTTTCGGTTATGACAGATGATGATATTGATTTGGTTATAAGAAAAATTGATGGGCAAGATAAAAAAGAAGAAACATCACATAATACACATCATACACATAGAAATTTATTAGATGAAACTGATAATATTGCAAATGTAAAACGTTATAATATGATGATTCAACATGTTGGAATTTCTGAGGATATGCGTCAATTCTTTATTAATAAAAACAGAAAAAAATAGAAATATATTTATTCTTATTTTGCTTTTAACATTTCACGTAATTTTTTAAGTTGATCTCGTATTTCAGCAGCTCGTTCAAAGTCTAAAATTTTTGCAGCTTTATGCATATCTTTTTCTAATTTATCAATTAATTTTGGTAAACCTTTTTTATCTATATTTAAATCAACCATTTCTTCTGCAATAATATCTTCTAAATCTCTGTAACTTGCAACTAGAGATAACAAGTTATTTTCAATAGGTTTCTTGATAGTCTTAGGAATAATTCCATATTTTGTATTATATGCAATTTGAACTTCTCGACGTCTATTTGTTTCATCTATTGCACGCTGCATAGAACCTGTAATTTTATCAGCATACATTATAACTTCGCCACAAGCATTACGGGCAGCACGACCGATTGTTTGAATCAAACTTGTATCAGAGCGCAAAAAGCCTTCTTTATCAGCATCCATAATCGCAACTAATGAAACTTCAGGAATATCTAAACCTTCCCTTAAAAGGTTTACACCAATTAAAACATCAAATTCACCCAACCTTAAATCTCTTAAGATTTCAACACGCTCAATTGATTTTATATCGCTATGTAAGTATCTTACTTTTATATCTTGTTGTAAGAAATAATCACAAAGTTCTTCAGCCATTTTCTTTGTTAATGTTGTGATTAAAACTCTTTCATGCCTATCTACACGCTTATTAATCTCATTAATTAAATCATTAATTTGAGTATCAATAGGTCTTACACTAATTTTAGGGTCAACAAGTCCTGTAGGTCTGATAATCTGTTCAACTAATTGCTGAGAAGTTGATGTTTCAAACTCTGCAGGAGTTGCAGATATATATATTTTTTGATGCACTTTTGCAAAAAATTCTTCATCTTTCAAAGGTCTGTTATCTTTAGCACAAGGAAGCCTGAAGCCATAATCTACAAGTACATTTTTTCTTGCTCTATCTCCATGATACATACCTCTTAATTGTGGAATAGTAACATGGGATTCATCTATTACAGTTAAAAAATCACCTTGAAAATAATCTAGTAATGTTGCAGGCGGTGTTCCTTCAGGACGACGTTCTATTATTCTTGAATAATTTTCAATCCCTGAACAATACCCCATTTCTTTTATCATTTCGATATCATATTTAACTCTTTGCTGTAATCTTTGAGATTCTAAGATTTTATTTTCGTTTTCTAATTCTGCAACTCTATTTTTTAGTTCTTGTCTAATTATTGCAATAGTTTCATCTACATTATCATCATCAGAAAGATAATGTACTGCTGGATATATTACAACTTTGTCTGGAGTTTCAAGTATTTCACCTGATACAGGATCGATTCTTACAATTTTTTCTACTTCATCTCCAAAGAAACATATCCTTGTAATAATTTTTTCGTATGCAGGCATGATTTCAACAACATCACCACGAACTCTAAACATTGCTCTATCTAATGCAACATCGTTTCTTGAATATTGAACACTTACTAAATGTTTAATTAAGTCGTCTCTATCTATTTCATCACCTAAATTAATTTCAACAGAGCCTTTGAAATAATTTTCAGGCAAACCCAAACCATATATACAACTAACAGACGCAACAACTATTACATCATTCCTTTCATATAAGCTTCTAGTTGTATTATGTCTGAGTTTATCTATTTCATCATTTATACTTGCAGATTTCTCAATATAAGTATCGGTTCTTGGTATATATGCTTCCGGTTGATAATAATCATAATAACTTATAAAATATTCAACAGCATTTTCTGGGAATAATTCTTTTAACTCACTGTATAACTGAGCTGCTAATGTTTTGTTATGAGCTATTACCAATGTTGGTTTTTGAATTTTTTCTATCACATTAGCAATAGTAAAGGTTTTACCCGAACCTGTAATACCTAACAAGGTTTGAGAATCATACCCTTCCTCAACCCCCTTAACCAATTTTTCAATTGCTTTAGGTTGGTCTCCAGCAGGCTTATATTTAGAATGTATTTTAAATTTTTTATCCATAAGATTATTATACAACTTGTAAATTTTTTTACAAAAAACTAGCAAATTATTTTTTGTTCATGTTTTTATCATGATATAAGTGTGTAGAAAATAAGGAGACTGGATAGTTGGTAGGAATAAATAGTAAATTCCAAGGCCTTGAGACTTTTAAAAGTACTCAAAAAGGAAATTCTCAACAAACAAAAGAATCAAAAAAGGTAAAAATACCTAAAGATGACATCTATATGAAATGGCCATTAAGAGGGCTTGCATATTCAAACGAAATCGGTGAAGTTATTAGACCAATGAGTGGACTATTAGCTAATTTATTATGGATTCCAGCTATCGGCTATATCGCAGCAGATGTAGGTGATAAATATAAGCATAATGAATATGGAGAACACGATCCAAGCAAGAAAAGAGCAGGAAAACAATTATCTTTCCAAATGCTAGCGAGTGTATTCTTACCTACTGCAGCTGTAAAAGTTGGTCAAAAACTTACAAATATAATCTCTTCTAAAGGTAAAGACAAATTAGCACTTAACCACAGAGAAGATATTACCAATAGAATCCTTGACTCTATGAACAAAGGTACTCACGAAAAATTTGTTGATGCTAGCACTGGTCTTGTTGACAGAGCTAAATATACTCAACATATAATGGAAAACTTTGCAGAAATGGATAAACATAAAAAAACACATAATAAGATGTTTGAACCAATTGCAAAAGTTATTGATTTTGTAAAACGACCATTTGAAGCAAAACCAAAAACAGAAAATATTGAAAAATATGTAGCAAAAACAATTGATAATGTAATGGATATGCGTGAAGCATTAATTGAAGGCAAAAAACCAACAAATGTTTCTAACAAATTATTTAAAGCATTCGAAAAAGCCGCTAAAGGTGGAAATTTAGAACAAAAGAAAAGTGCAGCATTCAACGTTATCAAAAAAGCTCAAGGTAATAAATTATTCAAAAATAATGCGTTAAAATCATTAGGTGGATTTATAGCTCTTGGTCTTGCTATGAAACCTATCGATAACTTTGTTGAACACGTATTAATTGAAAAATATATTGGACCTACAATCGATAAATTAGGTTCAAATAAACCTTGGAAACCATTATCAGAAGTAGTAAAAGCTGATAATAATGAAAATAAAACATCAGCTGCCTAAAAGTAAGGTTCCATCAAGGGTCAATGTAGTAGTTTCTTTAAGTTGCGGGTAATCATCCAATTGGTTATCCGCAACAAATTTTATAGCCTCATTTCTTGCAAGTTCAAGAATCTTAGAATCTTTTACGATATCAGAGATTATTAAATCAGGAAGCCCACTTTGTCTTACTCCTAAAAATTCTCCAGGACCTCTTAATTGCAAATCCTTTTCTGCAATAACAAAACCATCATTTGTTTCTGTCATTATAGATAATCTATTTCTTGTCTCTTGAGATTTTGAAGATGTTGAAATTATACAATATGACTGTAAATCACATCGTCCAACCCTACCTCTTAGCTGATGCAATTGCGGAAGCCCAAATCTTTCTGCATTTTCTATAACTATAACAGTAGCATTAGGAACATCAACACCAACCTCAACAACAGTTGTAGAAACTAAAATATCATATTCTTTGTTTTTAAATTTTGCCATTACTTCATCTTTTTCAGAATTTTTCATTTTTCCATGTAATAAGCCAATCTTTAGATGAGGGAATACATTATTTTGTAATCTTTCAGCTTCAACAGTTGCAGCTTTAGCAGCTAATGTTTCACTTTCCTCAATTAGAGGATAAACTACATAAGCTTGATGCCCAGCCTTAACTTCCATTTCAATTAAATCGTAAATCTGTTTTTTAGGAAGCCCCATTTTTGTAATTATTGGTTTTCTACCTTTAGGAAGCTCATTAATAATGGTTAAATCCAAATCTCCATTCATCGTAATCGCAAGAGTTCTAGGGATTGGAGTTGCAGTCATAGTAAGTATTTGCGGATTCTGTCCCTTTTTTCTTAATGATAATCTTTGTTTTACACCAAATCTATGTTGTTCATCAATTACAACAGCACCTAAGTTAGCAAAATCTATATTATCTTGTATTAATGCCTGTGTTCCAACAGCAATATCCAATTGTCCGTTTCTTAATGATATTTCAGATAACTCTCTTTGTTTTTTCCCAATACTTCCTATAAATAAGCCAACACTTAAACCTAATGGAGTTAGCCAATTAACAAAATTATTATAATGCTGCTGAGCAAGAATTTCAGTTGGAGCCATAATTGCACCTTGGTAGCCATTTTCAATAGCAGCAAGCAACATAATACAAGCAACAACTGTTTTACCAGAACCTACATCTCCTTGCAATAATCTTTGCATAGGCTCTTCTGAATTCATATCCGATAATATATCATCTACAGCCTTTTTTTGAGCATTTGTTAACTCAAACGGCAACTGTTTTATGAATTTATTTACTAAACCATTTGATTTTACTTTTAGAGGAATGGATTTATTTTCATGTCTGTTACGCTCTCTAATCATTGCAAGCTTTAACTGAATTAAAAAGAATTCCTCAAAAACTAATGTATATCTTGCTTTTTCGAGCATTTCCATACTATCAGGGAAATGAATTTGCTCTATTGCATCTCTTTTGTTTAATAAATCATATTGTTTTATCAAATAATCTGGAATTACATTTACAATAGATGATTTATAAAGTTGAATTGCATTATATATTGCTTTACGCAATGTTTTTATATTCATATTCTCACAAAGAGAGTAAACAGGAACGATTCTTCCAATGTTCAAATCTGTCTTTGTAAGAAAATCTTCCGACATAATTGAATAACTGACATTTTCCAGAGTTTTTGAATAATCATAATTATTAATTTTAACAGTCCCTGAAATAATTATTCCTGCACCTTGTGGAAATTGTTTTTTGGTTCTTTCTAGAGCATACTTGTTACTTTTATTGAAAAAATTTAAAATAAAACTACCAGTTTCATCTTGTATTTTTACCTTAACAACACCTAAACCTTTTGGAGTTGTAAAAGCTTCAACTCTTTTTATATAACCAAAAACTGTAGTATTTTCACCTTCAACCAAATTTTTTATCAAAGTTCGCTTAGAATAATCAATATGTTTTCTTGGCAAATAGAATAACAAATCACTTGCTGTAAAAATCCCTAGTTTATTTAATATTGCAGCAACTTTAGGACCAACACCTTTAACATAAGTTACAGATGAAAATGGATTTAATTTTGCATCGAGTTGCTTTTTGTCTTCCTCTTTTTGTTTCAACTCTGATTTTATAGCATTGATTAAATATTCTATAGATTTTTTCCTTTGTGGCATTGTATCCATTGAATATTGTTCAAAATGAGACAAAACAAATTTCCAACGTTCGGGAATCGAAGATGTTTTGATAAATTTTCGAATCTCACTACGGATAAAACTAGAAAAACATTTTGTTTTCCCTCTAATATCAATATATTTATACTTAGCCTCTATCTCAATAGCTTTTTTAATTTGCTCTATATTACTATCCAATTAGACTAATAACCTCATACAAGTCCATTTTTTTAGATTTACCTCTAATTGTTACATTAGAAATTTTTATAACATCTACAATATTTTTCACACAAGCATATGTAGAACTACTAATTAAAAAGTTTGTCTTATAAGTTTTATTATAGCTTTCAATTCTGCTTGCCAAGTTTACCATATCGCCAATAACAGTATATTCCATTCTTTTTTCTGAACCAATGTTACCAACGAATGCTTCACCTGTATTTATACCAACACCTATTTCAATTTTTGGTTTTCCTTCACTTAACCACTTCTGTTGTAATTCATTAACTTTTTCAAGCATTTCTGCAGCACATCTTATTGCATTAACAGGGTGATTTTCATCTTGGATAGGTTCTCCAAATATTACCATTACAGCATCTCCGATAAACTTATTTATAACTCCATGATGCTTGGTTACAATAGGTTCCATTTCTGTAAAATATTCATTCAAAATAACTGAAACTTCATCCGCAGATAACTTTTCACTTATTGATGTAAATCCTCTAATATCAGAGAATAAAACAGTTACATTTGCTTTTTTCCCGCCTAATTTTAACTCATCAATATTTTTAACAACACTTTTCATAATATCTTCAGAGATATATTTTCCCATAGCAGATTTTATTTTTTCTTTATTCTTACCTTCCAAAATAAATCTATGAGAATATGCAAAAATCATTGTTATTAGTTCTAACGATATTGGAGTAATGACACTTATTGCTATGCCATTATAGAAACAATTTGCACAAATAAATATATATATAATCGAAATTAATGATATTAAAGTTGCAGAAACAAAAACAGAAAAATTTCTAATCAGTAAATATGCAACCAACATTATACTAAAAGTTATTAGAAGATTTTCAAATGGTTCAACCTGATACATAAAATCTTCGGATAAAAGATTATCCAACGCAGTAGCTTGAACATCAACTCCAGAATGTTCATTACTAATAGGAGTTCTTTGAACATCTGATAATCCTGTTGCAGCAGCTTTAACATTTGCACCAACAAAAATAATTTTATTATCAAACTCATGAGGATTGATTGATGGCTTATGGCCAGACTTCAACTGATCATAAGATTCCATTATATCTAATGCTGAATATATTTTATGAGAATAATTACTTGTACCAATCCTTTTATAATATTTTATAAATGAATATACACCACTGATATCACTATTCCTAGGTATTTTTATATTTGAATGTTGGCCTATAATATAATCATCATTTACGATATACCCTTCGTTTCCGTGCAAATAAGAATAAGCTCTTAATGCCAAAGATGGATATAATTTATTGTCATATTGAATAACATACGGAATACTTCTTAAAAAACTATCTCTACTAACTGGAGTTTTAACAGCGCCAACCATTTTTATTGAATTAAAATAAGGTTCTGGAAACGGTAATATTGCTTGATAATAATTCCCTGATGAAATAGTTCGTTTATCTTGGATATCTATTCTAAACTTTTTATCAAACTTTTTCTCATAAGATGCTGACGCACCTGTATCGCTATCAGATGTAATCAACAAATCAAAACCTGAAACTAAATTATCCATTTGTTTAATAGATTTTAAATATTTCAAATCAGATTGAGGATTTTCAATATCTAAAGTTGAAAAAATAGAATCATTAACAATTACAGAAGGTTTTGCATACTCTGAAAAATAATTAAATATCTTACAATATAATTCTCTCTTCCAAGGCCAACGATATTTACCAATTGATTTATCATCTATTACAATTATCGCAAAATCTTCACTACCAGACTTTGAAGCCGTAAAATTTTTAACCATAAAGTTAAAAGCTTTAGGCTCAAAGAAATTATTTGAAATAGAATATGCGATAAGCATAAAAATTAATATTGATATAAAAACTAATAACGCTTTTAAAAATTTCATATTCCAAACCTTTTTATTCTTTTATGATATAATAAATTTAAGAAAAAGGATAGATTATGAGCAGAAATTTAATAAAATTAATATCAGAAGAAAAAATATACCCAATTATTAGATGTAATGATGCATCTAAAGCAGAGGATATTGCAAATGCCTTAATAGAAGGTGGAATTAAAGTTTTAGAAATTAATATTGAAAACACTTCATTATATGAGGTAATTGAAAGAGTATCTAAAAAGGCTACTGTTTGCGCAGGTAGTATTATTACAAACCTTCAAGCAACACAAGCTTTTAAATCTGGAGCAACTCTTTTTTCTTCTCCAATATTCCAAATGAACATGGTAAAAATCTCTAAAAATATTGGAGTTCCATTTATCGCAGGTACATCAACTGCTAATGAAGCATATACAGCGTGGAAAGCAAGAATACCTCTTATTAAGTTATTCCCTGTTACAGCAATGGGAGGCGTTCAATATTTTGAAGAATTAATGAGACAAATGCCTTTCCTTAATCTTATGCCAATGGGAAATATCAAACTTAATGAAGTTCAAGAATATATTAAAGCTGGAGCAACAGCTGTAGGCGTTGGTAGAGATTTTTATGAAAATCTTTCATTAAGTGAAATTACACAAAGAGCAAAAAATATTTTAAACGAAATTAAGGAATTAGCTTAATGGAAAAAACTCTTGATATTATCACTATTGGTGAATGTCTATTAGAATTATCTACTAATGAATATTTTGAAAATGCAGAAACTTTTAACCTATCATATGGTGGGGATGTTATAACCTCTGCAGTAGCTGCACATAGATTTGGTTCAAGAGTCGGAATTATTACATCAATTGGTGACGATTATTTTAAAAATATTTTAATCGATAAACTCAATAGTCAAGGGTTAGACATTTCTAACATAAAAATATGCAATGAAAAAAATGGATTATATTTATGTGGCCATTCTGACAAGAATGAATTAATGACATACAGAAGAAAAGTTGCAAGTAATAGCCTTAGCCTTGAAGATTTTAATGAAGATTATATTAAATCAGCAAGAGCTATTTATTCAACAGGCATAACACAATCTTTATCTATACAATCAAATCTTCTTGTTAAAAAAATCTACCAAACGGCTAAAGAAAATGATATTATTACAGCCTATGATCCAAATTATACATCATCATTTATGACTACATACGATACAAAAGAGTATCTTGAAGAAATAATTGAAAACATTGATATCTTATTTATGAGTTTAAAAAATGATGTTGAAACATTGTATAATCTAACTTCAATTGAAAAAATAGTTAACTATTTTACTGATTATGGAGTTAAAGTTATTGTAGTTAAATCCCACTTAGAAAATGGTTATTATGTTTACAACAATGGTAAAACTGAATTTTGCCCATTTTATAATGAACATAAAAACACACATACTATGGGCGCAGGCGACGTATTTAATGGTGGTTTTTTATCTGCAATTACTAATGGTTACACTGCTTTTGAAGCCGCTCAAATGGCTGCAAAACAAGCTGGAATTTTTATTGACAGATTAGGAACAATCAAAGGAATTCCAACATCAGAAGAATTATTGAGGGTATAATGAAAAAAATATTAATTTCAGGATATTACGGATTTGATAATTTTGGAGATGAAGCTATTTTAGATGTTTTATTATCTCATTTAAAAGGGCACGATGTAACAGTTTTATCTGCAAATCCTAAGAGTACCGTAGAAAAACATAGAGTAAATTCAATCAATTCGTTTAATTCTGATTTAATAATGAAAAGACTTGCAGATTTTGATATCCTTATATCTGGAGGCGGAAGTCTTTTACAGAATGTAACCAGCAATCGAAGCTTATTATATTATTGCGGATTAATATACTTGTTTGCATCAATGAAAAAAGATGTTGTAATTTTTGCTCAAGGTATAGGACCAATAAATGGTTTCTGGGGTAAGCTAATTGCAAAAATGGCATTAAAAAAATGTAAATTTATTTCTGTTAGAGATGAAAAAAGCTTAGACCTATTAAAAAGTTGGGGAATAAATGCAAAATTAGTCTGTGATCCAATTTTTGATTTACAGTTACCAGAACGTAAAAAAACAAGAAAAATAGGCATACAACTTAGAAAGTTTCATACCCTAACAGATAAGTTATTTGATGAAATAATTAAACAAATCGCTCTTAAATTCAGTGATAGAGAAATTGAATTAATTGCATTCCAAGATACAGAAGATGTTGGTATATCTCAAGTATTTTTAAACAAACTTAAGAAGAAAAACCCAACTATTAATGCTAAAATCGTGCAAAATTTATCAAATCAACAAATAATTGAAAGAGTTTCAGAATATGACTACCTTATTGCAATGAGATTTCATGCCTGCTTACTAGGATTAAAATATGGCATAAAAACACTTGCAATATCATATGACCCAAAAGTTGAAAACTTAGCAAAAGAAGCACAAATACCATATCTACAAATGGATTCAGATAAAAATAATTATAATAAAGCATTTGAAGATTTGGATAATTTAACAGCGTTCAATTTAATCAACTTTGCAAGTACCAAAACTTTCAATTGGGAAGATACAGGTATTGATACTTTAATCAATGAAGACTAATCTTTTACTGCAGCTTTTGAACGCAATTTTCTATGATATGTAATTGCAAATCTATGAGCTTCATCTCTTATTCTTTGGATTAAAAACATCACATTAGAATCCATTGGTATTCTTATAGATTCAGACTGATATGGCAAGAAAACTTCTTCTTCTCTTTTTGCCAAAGAAACAAAATCAATATCAGTCATTCCAAGTTCTTCAACAATTTCCATTACTGATGATAATTGACCTTTACCACCATCAATAATAATAAGATTTGGTTTTGCCCACTTTGGTTCTCCCATTCTTGCTAAACGTCTTGATAAAACTTCTTTCATTGAAAGAAAATCATCTGGCTTACCTTCTGTCGATTTAACTTTAAACCTACGATACTCAGATTTTTTAGACAAACCATTTTCAAATACAACCATAGAAGCAACTGTATTTGTACCTTGGATATGTGAAATATCATAACATTCAATTCTATTAGGGAATGTCCTTAATTTTAGCTTTTCCATCAAATAAGAACCTACTTCATTAAAATCATTTCTAATTGATGTTAATTTCTTTATCTTCTCATTTTCAAGAGTATTTTTAGCATTTTTATATGCTAATTCTGTAAGTTCTTTACCCTGTTTTGTTTTTCCATAACTTATCTTTATATTTTTACCAGATAGTAGCTTTAGCCAATCTTGATATAATTCTTTCTCTCCAACATTCTGCAAATCATTAGAAACAATTTTATCTGGAAATTCTAACATTAAATTTGAATAGTATTCTCTAAAAAATGTTTTAAATAATTCAGTTGTATCTTCATTTTCATCAAAATAAGTAAAGTCTTTTTTATCAATCAAACGACCTTCTCTAATTAAGAGAATAGTAATCGCTAATATACCATCTTCATGTATTGTTGATATAACATCTTGATTTAATTTTGTATTTTCAAAAACTACCTTTTGACGCTCTAAGGTCTTTTGCAAATCTAAATAGCTATCTCTTAATTTCGCAGCTCTTTCAAATTGCTCAATAGATGCATAACGTTCCATTTCAGATTTAATTTTCTTCAACAACTCAGATTGACGACCTGATAAGAATAACTCAACTTGAGAAACTAATACTTTATAATCTTCAGGAGATATTTTATTTTGACAAGGCGCCATACAACGCCCTATATGATAATAAAGGCAAGGTCTATTTGAGAATTTAGGAGTTTTGCATTGCTTTAATGGAAAGATTTTCTTTAGAAAATCCAATGTAGAATGCATTGCCCTTATATCAGTATAAGGCCCATAATAGGTTCCTTTTTCAGGATTCATATTCTTTTTTCGAACAATTGTTATACGAGGATAATCTTCTGCGGTAATTAAGAAATATGGGTATTTTTTATCATCTTTTAATAAGATATTATACTTAGGTTTATATTTTTTTATTAAATGAGATTCTAATATTAAAGCCTCAACTTCAGAATCTGTTATAATATACTCCATTCTTTCAATTTGAGAGACTAAGACAGTAACCTTTACGCTATCATGTTTTTTATGGAAATAACTATAAACCCGTCTTTTTAAATTCTTTGCTTTTCCAACATAAATTACTTCATTATCAGCATTATAATAAATATAACAACCTGGCAGAGTTGGGACTAATTTTAATGTCTGAGATAAACTTTCATTCATACATAAAATTATAGCATATTATTTCATTATCATCTCAGTTAAAATCTTTTCAGCTTTTTCCCTTTGAGGATCTCGATGTGCAATAAAGTCACTCTCAGTATATTTAACAACATAATCTGGAGTTATACCTTTTTTATTAATATCAGAGCCACTAGGTGTTAAATATTTAGCAATAGTCAAATTTAAACCAGTTGAATTTGGTAACGGAATTATTCTTTGAACCATACCTTTACCGAATGTTCTTGTTCCTACTAAAACTGCTTTATGATGATCTTTTAACGCTCCAGATAATATTTCACTGGCACTTGCACTTGCTCCATCAACTAATACAACTACTGGCTTGTCTATTGTAAGAGATGAATTCTGAGCTTTTATATCTTCTACTTTTCCATTTCTTGATACAATATTTACGATTGTTCCTTTATCAACAAACATATTCGCAACGAAAATTGCATTAGCTAATAAACCTCCTGTATTTCCTCTTAAATCAAGGATTAAACCTTTGGTATCTTTTGTTTTTTCAAGTGCGGTAATAAATTCTGTTGGAGTGGATGTGGCAATAAAACTTGAAATTTGAATATAACCAATATCTTTTTTTACAGATGATTTTACTGAATCAATTTTTATTGTTTTTCTTCTAACAGATTTTATAATCTTTTTATTTTTTCTTTGAATTTCTAAAGTAACGATAGAACCTTCTTTACCTCTAACTAAAGTAGCTACTTCTGAAATATTCATGCCACTTACATTTTTGCCATCAACTTTGATAATTACATCATTTGCTTTAATTCCAGCTTCTTTTGCTGGAGTATTGTCAATAACGCTGAAAACAATTATTTTACCAGCATCGTTCATAATATTTACCCCGATACCAGAAATTTTAGACTCTATTGAGCTATTTTGTTCAGCATATTCTTTTTTATTTAAATATTTAGAATAATCATCATCTAAACTTGCAATCATTGTATCAATCGCAACTTGAGCATCTTCATCAGTTTTAATTTTACCTTTATAGTGTTTTTTCCAATAAGACCAATCCTGTTTATTCAAAGATGAGTCATAAAAACCTGAATCAATTTCTCGCCATGTTCTCTCAAACAATTTTTGAGGTTTTATTTGAGTAGAATCTGTTAAGCTATCAGGATTAATACTAGGTGGTGCGGACAAAAAACCTACTATTAACTGATTCGCTATAAATAAAATTAAGATTGTTAATATGAAAATAAAACCTTGTTTCTTTATCATAAGTTAATTTAACATCAAGGAAAAATATTAATCAATACACAACAAGGCAATTATTTTAAAGTTCTTGAAAACCAGGTGAAGTCAATGGTAAACCTTGATATCCTTTATTAGCATATACGGCCTTTTTGATATATTTATTAGTATAACCACCTTTTTCAAATAATTGTTTCAATGTGTTCTCTCTTTTCACTAAAGAATCACTTTCTTGGTTTGATTCAGGATACAAATCTCTCATTTCACACCAAACTGCAGCCTCCATTGTCCATGCATATGTTTCTTCTGATAATGAGTTGTATTCATCTTGATGTAATGCTTCATGGGCTAATAATGCAGCTAAAGCCCCTGGAGGTGCAGATTGATGTTTTGGATTTATATAAATATATAACTTATTTCTCTTTTTCCAGCCAATCGCATCAAAATCTGCATAATCTTTATTTACGGTTGATAAATCTTTAAACTCGATTTTCACAGGATATCCTGATAAATTATTTCCTAATAATGCTTTTCTTGAAAAATCACCTTCTGTACCTTTTAACATATCAATTGCAACATAGATAATTTCATTTTTACCAGTACATTTGTATTCTTCTGTAATGTATTTAATATATTCAGTTGTATATTTAGAAGGTAATTTTACATTTGGAGGAACAGGTATAGGATCCCCCCAAGAAAAAGCAGGAGTTGATAACAAAAATATTGATATAATTGATAAAATAAATCTCTTCATACATAAGCCCTCATAATAAAATAGCCATATTTTATTATTATAACTATTTTATATTAAAAGACAAATCATTGAAATACTTAGTTAAATAGACGTTCAATTATATTAATATCTTCAGGATTGTCGACTTCAAATAATGTTTTATCTTTCATTTCCCAAAAATCAACTGGAGGTGTAATTCTACATTGAGATTTTAAAATATTTTCTCTTGATGAAATATAAAATGCTCCATTCTCAATATAATAACCATCCCAATCTTGTCGTCTTGGTCTATTTTGTGGATTATAATTTAGAGGATTTCCATTAACGTCCCAAATAAACTGAGAACGTTTAACAGCAGAAATTAAAGACTTTTTATCTGATTTTAAATATTTTTCTAATGCACAGTTTATATCAACAGCTGTTGTTAAAGGTGAGGTTGCTTGCAAGAATACAACATTATCAAATTTATAATTTTCACAAAATTCCAATAATGCAGTTTCTGAAGATGCCATATCTGATGATGAATATTCACTTCTAGGGATTACTTCAACTTTACTAAATCCAAAATCTTCAACAACCTTTTTTATTTCATCTCCATCAGTTGAGACATAAACCTTATCTAAATTAGAAACTTGAGCTGCCAAAGTAGTCCAATAAATTAATGGTTTATCATTTACTGGACTTATATTTTTATTTAAAATTGACTTACTTCCTTTTCTTACAGGAATAAAAGCTACATTATACATCTACATACCCTATATATGGAATATTACGATAGAAACCTTCAAAATCTAAACCATAACCAACTAAAAATTTATCATCTACAACAAAACCAGAAAAATCTGCATCTACATCAACAACTCTTTTTGATTTTTTATTTAGTAACGAGCAAAATTTAGTAGTTTTTGTTTTAAAATTATGACCGATAAAATCTAATAAAAATTTAGCTGTATGACCTGTATCAATTATATCTTCAACGATTAGAACATTTTTGTCGTTAATATCAGGCAAAGATAAATTTACAGCCTTTACTTTCCCTGAAGATGAATAATTAGAGCCATAACTAGACAATCTTATAAATTCCATTTTTAAAGGCATTGTTAAATGTTTTACTAAATCAGTAAAGAACATTACTGAGCCTTTAAGAACACATACTGCGAAAATCTCTTCGCCATTATAATGTTTATTCAACTCTTCTGCCAATGCTTTAATTCTTTTTTGTAAGTCTTCTTCTGAATATAAAACATGTATGTCTTCTGGTGTTATCATCATATTTTTTTACCTCGTAAACTTATTCTATGAGTTGGTTTATCTGTTACTTGAATTTTATTACTTAAACCTATTCCTGCAACCCATAATACTTCATTACCTTTGCATAATAGTATTAAATTATCTCTACGGTGCTGAGGAACAGATTTTGACATTAAATATTTCTTTAATTTCATTGAGCCTGACATTCCTAAAGGATTAATAACATCTCCATCTTGCCTTGTTCTCAATACAAAATCTAAATCAAAATCTTTTAAATCAATATATGCAGTATATGAATCATCTGAAGGATACTCTGATATATTTTCACCTGTATATGTTGAAATTTCAAAAACTCTATTTCCAAATTCGTAACTACCTTCTAATCGAACAAGGACTTCATCTTCAATTTTAGTTGTTTTTTCAATAACTTCAATTGTTCTTGAACTAACGTACAACCATAATCCAGTTGATAAGGAAGTTTTTACCCCACTTCCAGAATTAATATTTTGCTCAATAAACTCATATAAACTGTAAATTTTGTTTGAATCATAATCCAAGTTTGCAGATGTAATCAAATCATAAATTAATCGTCTTTTTACTGAAGGAGACAATATCATATACTTTTCAGTTGCAATACCTTCATTTGTCATAACAACAGATTTTACATATTGCATATATTCATCAACGATATTTGACTCATCAGTAGCAATTCTAGATAAAGATGCTAAAGAATCTATAACATTTTCATTAATCTCTGTTGCAAGAGGTAATAAATTATGTCTTATGAAATTTCGTTTATACTTCACATTTTCATTAGAAGAATCATCATTTGGTATTAGACCATTCTCCAAACAATATTTATCAATTTCATCTCTTGTTATATCTAACAGAGGTCTATATATATAATCCCTTTTTTCGGCTATACCTTTAAGGCCTATAACTCCAGTACCTTTTATAACCCTATATAAAATTGTTTCTGCATTATCATTCTTATTATGAGCTGTAAGCAATGCATCTCCACCACACTCCGACATAGCTTTATCAAAAAAATCATAACGCATAGCTCTTGCAACAGCTTCTGACTGTTTCATATTTAAAGATGCAGTTTTGGTATAAAAATTAATTTTACGTTCTTCACAGAACTTGCGACAAACATCTTGTTCTAATTTTGACTCCAAGCCTCGCCAATTATGATTAAAATGGGCTGCAACTAATTTTATATTTGTTTCAAGAGATATCTTATACAATACATCTAACAGACACATTGAATCATGACCGCCAGAAAAACCAACAATAAGAGTTTTATCAGTAAGGTTATATTTATTTAAAAACTGTAATACTCTATCTTTCAAAATTACTCAATCTCTTTTAATATACCATATTTAATTTCAACAGCATCAACACCTAATTGTTCTAAAACCTTCATTGCTAATGCTGATGGATCTGCAGTAATTGCAAGAAGTAAATCTTCAGATGCAATACGATCTCTATTAGCATTTTTAGCTAATATCCAAGCTCTTTCTAATACCGCTTTTGCTCTTTTGGTGAAAACAATTTCACTATCAAAATAATCATTACCGTAGCCTAATTGAGATTCTATTATCTTTCTTGCATCTTGAAGAGTTATCTCTAATTTATTTAAAACTCTTGCACCAACACCTGCACCTTCAGAAATGATACCTAAAAGCAACATCTCTGTACCAACGATTTTTTTACCAATTCTTCTTGCTTCTTCTTTAGCTAATTTTAAAATAACTAAAGTTTCTGGCATTTGCTTTTCTATAGGCTTCATTATTGCATTTACTAAGTCATCTTCACGCACATGCAATTGTTCTAATACATCATAAGCAACGCCTTTTTTACTTTTTAAAATTCCCAAAGCCAAGTGTTCAGGTAATACTTTTGAAGAACCTAATTCCTTAGCAATTTGAAGTGCTGTACTCATTGCAACAAATGCTTTTGGAGTAAAAACAACTCTTTTTGAATCATATTCAGATTTTCTTGAACTGATAGTCTTCAATTGTTCATCAAAACTTGCTGGAGTAACCCCAAAGCCTTCAAATATTTTTGCTAAATTTGAATCAGCATCCTCTAAAATAGAAGCTAATATTTGCTCTGTTCCGAGAATTTCGTAATCTGATGTTGATAATTTTGATATCGCTCTAGCAAATACAGGAGCTACTTCTGAATCATCATAAATATAATCAACAATATTCTTACGTTCTTTTTCTTCACCTTCTGGGTGTTCTAAACGTTTTTGTTTCTTTTGAACAAGCTTACTTAATAAATCTTTTGCTTTAAAAGTATCAAAATCAAACTCTTCTAAAATTCTTTGAACATTTGAATTTTTATCTGATAACAATGCTAAAAATAAGTGTTCAAACATAATATTTTGATGACCTGAAATTTTTGCCAAGTCCATAGATTTTTTCAAAATTTCTTTATAATTGTTATTAAATGGAACTTGTGAAAACTTATTAGAAGATTGAGAAACATATTTTCTAACTTCTCTATCAACATTTTCTTCTGTTATATTACTATTTTTAAATAATCGTAAAGAAATACCTTTTGATTCTTTTACAATAGCAAACAACAAATGTTCAGGTGTAACTTCAGAACTACCTAATTCTAAAGCATAATTTTGAGATTCTGATACTGTATTTACAGATTGTTCAGTAAACTTTTCTAGCAATTATTTATTCCTCATCATCAATACTTTCAATATATTCTGACACTCTATCAAACTCATCGTCATCATCGATAGTTTCAAATAAGTAATCATCATCTTCTTTAGTCAATCGCATTAAAACAATTTCGTCTTCATCATCACCATCTTCAGTTTCAACAGGTAATAACAAAGCGTATTCTTTTTCTTCGAACTCTATAATATCAAACAATCTAAATTGAACAACTTCACCATCTTCAGTCATAGTTTCAATTATTTGATCATCATTAATATCTGCCATTTTATTTTCTCACTTTCCTAAATATTGTTCTAATATAATACATGCACTTTCTATATCAACTAACTGTTTATTTTTACGAAAATCAATTTTTCTTTTACGTAAATTTTCTTCAGCCTGATTTGATGTTAAACGTTCATCTTCAAATACTATCTCAAACCCATTTAATTTACTAGCAAAAGTTTTACAATCTTCAGCTTGAAATCCCTGTGTTCCATCCATATTAATTGGAACTCCAACAACTATTGTTGAAACTTTATTTTCAGTTGCAATTTTTTGTATTTGTAAGATAGCATCTTCTTCTGGGGTTCTCATTACACAACTATGTGGATTTGCAGTTATATGCAAAAAGTCGCTCAATGCAATTCCAATTCTTTTTGTACCAACATCGAGAGCCATTACTTTATCCATATTATGAATTCACCCATAAATTTTCAATTGTCGAAATTATCATATCAAGTTGCATTAATTCAATACCAATTGAATCATTTTGATTATTTCTTTGCGCAAACATTGATTTTGTATTTTTGCTATTTACCAATAACCAACGTTGTCTTACATAATATTCATATATACTTTTTCTTAAAATATTTCTTAAAAATTCATTATTTCCCTGTAATGATAATAATAATTGAGATTCAGAATTTTTAGCTCTTAACTCACTTAAGTATGCTGAAAAATAGAATCTTCTATCCCATAACATTTTCTCTTCCGGAGTATATACAGTTTCAAAATGGATTTTAATGTAATTATCCAAATCAACATTAAACTCATTTTTTAACATTTCTTTATTTAATTTTTCAATAAATACCTTAAAACCATCAGATGTTTCTGGATCATAGAACCAATGTTGTACAAAATCCAACATTGCTACAGTATTTATTTCTTCTTTAGATAATTGTTTTGGAGTAATACTGCAATGAGGTTCTTTAGGTTCAATATCTAATAATATATTTTTCCAACAAACATACTCATAAGGTAAAATATCCATATTGTATCTTGAGAGTTTTTCAGCCTCATCAATTAAATATTTTAAAACTCTTTCATCTATTTCAATTTTTCCATTATCACCAAAGAATCTTTCTACAATTCTGTTGTAATCAAATTCGGTAATTTCATTAAAACCGAAACAGTCTAAAACACCATATTTATCATTGATTACCATTGCTACAAATTGTAATGTTTCATCAGGTCGTTTTCTTGAAAAAACAACAGCATTATTACCGTGTCCATCAGGATAACTAATGTATGAACGATATGGCTTAGAAGCTTTTAAAATATCTTTATAAAATTCTATTGTATTATCAACCCTAATACCTGCTAATTTTAAAGTTGATAACCCCTTATTAATCAATGGGAATAAGTCTTCTGAAACATAATCTTTTGCATCTTCAAAAGCGTGGAATGCTAGTTGAGATTTTGAATTAGCTAATAATTTTGCAACCTCTATTGCTAATTCAGATTTTGGATTATACAAAAATATTGGGATTAAAATATTCGCCAATGCATCGTGGCTATAATCTTCATTTAAAGATTTTACCAAAACCAACTGTTCTTCAGGAGGCAATGCAACCAAGAAATCCATAAAGTCAATTTGAGCTTCTGGATTCATTATTGCTGTATTCAATAATTGTTTTGTTTCTTCATCAACTATTTGTTCAAACTCAGTAAAATAACCATTTACCTCATCGTATTGAATTTCACTTCCGATATCTCTTAACAAATTAAATGCAACCATTTTGGCATAATCATTAATTTTAGGAGTCCTTATAAATTCTCTTAATGAGCTATTTAACATATCCTTATCAAATAATCTTGTTAACATATAACAGATTACAAAAGCTTTTTGTTCTTTCGCTCTTGCTAACTCTTTTAATAGGACATCCATTACAGCTTCTTTATCTGTTTCGGCATCTAACAATGCAAACATATCATCAGAAACTGCTGTTGTTGTCTGCAACTTTGTAATTAATGTTAAAATTTCTGCTTTAATTTGAATCTTATTCATTTATCACCTACATTTACCCCAAAAAGCATCAAGTATTGCTTGTGCTTCTGCTGAAGGCATTCTATCATTTAAAATCAAATACTGTACTGCAATCATTGTACATTCAGAACAAATATTTACACCTGGGCCTTGAACCATTTTTACTACCTGAGTATTTGGACGACCACAAAAGCTACAATAAATTGGTTCATTTATATTTCTTTCATCTTCTCTTTGAGAATGATGTTCGTGTTCCTTATGGTCTTTATGGTTCTTATCTCTTTTTGAACCTAAACGTACTATTTTTTCTTCGCTCATTTAAAGCTCCTTATTTTTAGATTTATTGTAACTCAATTCATCTATCTTGTGAAGAGGGTTAATATATTGGGAATATAATTGACTTCTTAACTAGCTTGGAGTATATTCAAAGGCATGAAAATAATTATATTCGGAGCAACAGAATTAGGTTGCCTTATCGCAACTGAATTCTTTGAAGATCACGACGTTACAATTATTGATAACGAAGATAACATCACAAAAGATTTTAATAAACTTGATATAGGGTATGTACAAGGAAATGCAACAAGCATTGATACTTTAAAACAAGCTGATATCAGAAATGCTGATGTATTTTTATCTTGTACAGATTCTGACGAATTAAATATTGTAGCTTGTCTTGCTGCAAAAAAAGTCGCAGGAATTAAAACAATTTGTTTTGTAAGCAAAGAAGAATATAAATCAACTTTAGAAAATAAAGAAAGTGATTATTCTTGTGATATGTTTATTGACTATATAATATGGTCTGCAGAATTATTAACACAAGAAATATTTAGAATTATTACTGTTGCTCAAGCTCTTGATGTAGAAAATTTTGCCGATGGTAAGGCTAGACTTCTAGAATACAAGCTTAATGAAAACTCTGTTCTAGTTGGCGAAAAAATTAGAAATTGTAATTTCCCAGAACAAACAATTATTGTTGGGATTACAAGAAATTCTGAATTATTCATCCCTTCAGGTGAAACAGTATTTGAAAAAGAAGACAAAGTTATATTCATGGGGCTTGCTCACCAATTAGATAAATTAGCAGGTTCTTTTTTCCATGAAAAAGAATTCGTAAAATCTGTTTGTATCATCGGTGGTGGAACAATTGGGCTAATGTTAGCTAGAAACCTTGAAGAAATTAAAATTAAAGCAAAAATTATTGAAAAAAATATCCAAAGATGTGAACTATTAGCACAAGAACTTTCAAGTACACTAGTTATAAATGGAGATGGAACAAATCTTTCATTACTTGATGAAGAACAAATTAGTGATTGCGATGTAGTAGTAAGCGTAACAAATAACGACGAAAAAAATCTTTTATGTTCACTTCTAGCAAAACAATTAGGAGTAAAAAGAGTCATTTCAAGAGTTTCTAAAAACTTAAATATTCCTTTGTTTGAAAAAGTAGGAATTGATGTTGCAGTTTCTCCAAACAATGCCGCATTAAATGAAGTTAAAAATGACTTATATGAAACAAACGTTGATATTTTAGCAACTGTAGAACAAGGTCAAGGTGAAGTCTTAGAAATTATAGTTCCTGAAGATTTTGAAGACATTAAAATTAAAGATTTAAGAATGCCTGCGAAAGCAATTGTAGGAACTATAAAAAGACGAAATAGAGTTATTATCCCTAAAGGGGATACTCTTATAATGAAAAAAGATACTCTAATCATTTTCACTACAAATACAAATGCACCACAAATTAAGGATTTTTTTAAGGGGAAATAATGAGATTCAGTTATTTAGTATATAGCTTTGGTCTTATATTAACATATTTTGGAATTTTAGTATGTTCTCCTATTATCTTCTCATTTATTTATCATGAGTATGATTCAATGCTACCATTTTTACTTACTTCTATATTCTCAATTTCATTAGGATATATTTTCAAAAAAATTGGGTTACTAAAAGGAGTAAAGAATCTTAATGATATCAAAAAAAATGAAGGTTTATTTATTGTAACATTGTCCTGGATTTTAGTAAGTTTTATAGCTGCAATACCTTATATGTTTTATGATA
>CALUUV010000022.1 GCA_944324055.1 Candidatus Gastranaerophilales bacterium
AAATTCTATAATTCATCAGAAGATTTAATGGCAAAAGCTCGTTCAATCAGTGCAAAACAGATTACTCATATTCAACCAGTAATGAGACAATCAAACAACCAAAAAGATATTAATACCGTTGTAAATACAGCAGTTCAATCTATTCTTCTTAATCAAGATAAAACAAAAAATATTCTTGATAAATTAGCAAAAGATTGGAAAAACTTAAACTAACGAGATGTGTTATAAGAAGATGTAAACTTTGCAGATGATACACAATTTTTTGTTATTGTAAAAATCATTTTCTTCTTAATTTTAATTGTATACCCTCCTCGATAAGTTGTATTATAACGAGAAGAAGAATAATAAGTAGAATAAGCATTTGTTGTACTTGTCATACTTACATAATGCTGTTCAATTGTTTCATATTCCCAACCCTCAGTATTATTATCAATTGCTATTTTTTTATCAGGAACCCCATATTCAGCAATCACTAAACTTTTATTCTTATCTACAAATCGTTGAGACAACCTTTTAGACATAGATTTATTATAATAGCTTTGAACTTCTTTTTTTCTTGCTGTTGGAAGTACAGAATAAGGTGTTTGATCACTTCTGTTAAAACGGTATAAATCAGATCCTGCATCTATTAATAAATATATACCTGCACTATTTGGTTCTCTACGACAAATTGTTAATAGAGGAATACTTCCGCAACTATCTGGAATATTTATATCCGCACCTTTTTCTAATAACATTTTTATAATTTTAGGATTACCATTATAGTCAGCAGCAACAGTTAAAGCTGTTCTATTTCCTTTAAAACATTTATTAATATCATAATTAGAATTTAATATCGCCTCTACTAAATCAACATTATCATTCTTAATAGCATCAATAATTGGATTTTCTTCTAGCGAATTTATATCAGCTCCATTTTTTAATAATAATTTTACGATTTCTGAATCATAATCTTTTTTTATACACATTTTTACAAGTTTTTCACTATTTTGAGATATAGCTTTTTTAGCAATTTTATTAGTTTTAATATAATTTGTTAAACCTTCAACATCTTGAGATTTACATAAGCTATTTATTTCTTTATATGCTTTATTAATGTTTGCATTTCCTGCAGCAAAACAAGTATTAAAATTCAATAAAACTAATAAACAAACTAATATCTTTTTCATAAATCCATCCTTTTTGTGTATTATATCATTAAAACCACTAATTTATTTAATATATTTACTCCATATTTACAATTTTTTATTTAACATATTAATTTGATGGTTACACTTATTTACCCCTACCCCTTGCTAATTTTTATTCTATATGACACAATAAACATAAAAGAGAGGATGCTATGAATAAAGGTTTATTTATTACATTTGAAGGAATTGACGGTTGTGGTAAAACAACTCAACTTAAGTTACTTAAAGAATATCTTGAAAATAAAGGTTTCAATGTTCTTGTAACAAGAGAACCTGGAGCTAAAGGTTTAGGTGAAAAATTAAGAGAAATATTACTTAATTATGATGGAGAAGTTTCTTCTAATTGTGAATCATTTTTATTCTTAGCTGACAGAGCTCAACATATAGATACAATAATAAAACCAGCTATTGATAATGGAACAATCGTTTTATGCGATAGACATACAGATTCAACTGTTGCATATCAAGGTTATGGTAGAGAGCTTAATTTAAAACAAATACATTATTTAAATAATATTGCAACTAATAACATTAAACCTGATTTAACATTTATCCTTGATATTGATGTTGAAACATCTATCGAAAGAATTGGTAAAAATAGAGACCGAATGGAAAGTGCAGGAATTGAATTCTTCAATAAAGTTCGAAATGGATATATTGAAATATCAAAACAAGAACCAAATCGAGTAAAACTAATTTATGGAAAAGAAAGTATTGAAACAATACATAATCAAATTATTGAACTAATAAATGAAGTTATTTAGTTAGATTTTGCTGTTTTGAAGCTTCCAAATACAGTTTTATTTATTTGTCTATCAACTGTCCTCATATCTTTAAATATTTGTGCAGTTGCTGGCTCTTGTTGCATCATTTTAGCCATCTTAGCTTTTTTATGCTTATCACTTAAGTTAGTTAAGTAAATATTTAAGTTAGGAATACCTAAACCTAAAACTAATGCAGAATATAAATATCCGCTAAGCTGTGCAATATTCAATAATCGTAAATTCTTTCTTGTTTGTCCACCTTTTGGTAATGCTTTAAACATTTCACTAAATTTCATTGCTTTACCATCAGGTTTTACTATAGATTTTATATCTGGTCTTTCTTTCTTTAAACCATCAATTATAACTTCTGAGTGAGTTGCAATTGGAGAACTTAAGAAATTACCCATTTTCTTCCAAATACTTGCATCTTTTGGTAAAGGTGCACGTTTAAGTAAATTAGCATCTTTTGCTTGGAATTTATGTAAAATTAATTGGTTTACTACATTACCTAACATTAACCAGTTAAAGAAACCTAATACATCTTTTGTAACAACTTCTCTATGTTCATCTCTATCTCTTGCTGTTAATAATCTAGATGTAATTGCTAAACCAAAAATTGTTTTAAATTGATTAATAGTAGGGTTTTTACCTTTATATTGGTTCTTTTCTATAAATAATTTTGGAATTTTTAATGGATTTTTAGCCAAAGCCCCCATTGATGCTAATGATATCATCATCATTCCAACGCCACTTGCAAGTTTTAAAGCTTTGAAGCTTGCAGAATTATCTTTTTTACGACCTTCTACACCAACAAACCCATCAGAACCTGTTCTTTTCTTAGACAAATATACATTTAAAGGTTGGGCACCAACAGCAAAAATACCTGCAATTAATATACCTATTGCTGTTCTTATCTTACCAAAACCTTTATAGTCATGAATAAATTTACTTACATTTGTCTTAACTTTATCAGATTTCAATGCTTTTGTGATATTGTAGAAATTATTAAGCATTGTTTTAGAATTTGAAACAGTTACTTTTTCAACTGCGCCTTCTTTATGAAGTAACTTAAATTCTTGTTCTGTACCTGTAGCCTCTAAAATTCTAGCTGATAGACGTTTACTTGTTTCTTTCCATCTATCACCCATTTTAGAACGATCACCTTCTGCAACATACTTAAGGTCATCAACAATACCTTGTTTATATTCTTGAGGAATTTTTATAAATCCTTCAGAATCAGCTAATTTAGAATTTGGATTATAAGCTCTTAAGCTATCTACAATATCATTTGCATAAGCATCGACATTACCATTATGTTTTGCCCATTTTGCAGAATATACATTTGCAGCATCATCTGATGCAAATATTTCATTAGCCTTAACGTCATATTTCTTATTTAATGCTCCAGCTATCATTGAACCAGCTGCAACACCATATACCCCAATTAAAGCATCATTTAATGATGATTCTGATTCTCTGAAACCTGTTTCAAAACCAGCATTAAATCCACGCTTTTTCATATCTGTCCAAGTTCTTGGAACAACCATTGCTCCCACATCGATTAATGTTGCACCCCAAACTGGTTCATCTGCTAAAAATTTATATGCGCTATTCCAAAAACCTTTGAAACTAGGATTTGAACCATTATCTTTATGGCTCACATTTTTATATGGGTAATTATTATTTAGTTGTTGGTTTCTAATATTCATTATTTCACTTCTACTTTCGTTTTAAACTGCTTTAACGTTGGATAGGATTGGTTTAACCCTCTGGATGTTAAACCGGAGGAGCCTACCGTGTGCGTTGTTGTTTTTGCAGCTAAAACAGGAGTTTTATTTGCATTTAATGCTTCCATTTTTGCTTTTTGGGCTGCATCATGCTTTTTAGTTCTTAATCTTGTATAAATTGGAACAACTACACCTAACAATGCTAATGATGTTCCTAAATTTGCCATTTGACATTTTGCACGCAACTTAGTTGCTTCTTCTAATGACTTACCTACACCTCTTAACTCATCTGATGATTTTAGATGTGTATGTAATACCCAGTTCTTAGCCTTTGCAAAGAATCCTTTATTCTTAGCTGGATCAAATGTTTTATTTAATAATTCTACACCTGTTTTCTTTTCTAAATGAGAAGCCATTGCCTTAGCACCATAATCACCTAAGAAATACATACTTGAGAATGTTACGATATCTCTTGTATGAGCTTCTTTTAATTCAGCTTCATCATCTGCTACTGCCATTCTTGATGCAAATGTTACTGCAGAAATTGCTCTTGCTTGGTCCATTGTTGGGAATTGATCTTTAAATTGAACAATATTTTTTAATGTTTTAATATTAGGCAACTTCATCATTGATAACATTGCAACACCCAACATTGAAGATACTGCCCAAATTTTTCGACCAATTAAAGATGCTTTTTCTGCTTTTATTTCTTCTGCTGTTTTTCTTGAATCTTCTTTACCATAATTATCATGAATTGGAGCACCTTTTACTCCTGATAATTTTTCTGTAATTTTACGGTTAATATGTTGCATTGATGCAGCTAATGGTAAGATAACTGCCATTCCTAATAAACTCTTTGTCTTTAATAATCGTTTTGAACGTTTTACAAAGTCTGCAACATTTTCTGGTTTGATTCCTTCTTTAACCATACCTTTTACCAATTGGTGAGTATCTGTTAAAGTTCTTTCTAAACCAGCTTCTAAACCTGCTCCAAATTTAACATCTTGTGCAACATGTGTCTTTTTAGAAATTGATTTAAATATTGCTTTTAATCGTTTTTTAGGAGTTTTTTCTACTAATTCTTCTGATAATTTATTATCTTTGTATTTGAAACTTATTCTTGTTAATTTTTCTGCAGCATCAGAAAGTTCTTGTTTTGACATTGCTTCATTAAATTTAGTTTGTTTGAAACCATCAATTCCTGAAGCTTCATTCAACAAATTATAATTTACTGCATATACTTTAGCATGCTTTTCATTGTTAAATATTTTCATACCATCTTTGAATGCTTCTGTTTTTTCTGCATCCTTATAATGGTCAGTTACTTTTGTTATTGTATCTGAACTTGCCCAACAATTTGCTAATTTTGATTTATCTTTACCCATTATCATATTGTTGGTTAATTTTGCTATTCCTAATGTTATAAAACCAGGAATTAAACAGTTAACAATAAGACCTGATGACTCCCTTCTAAATGCTTCAAAACCAGCAAAAATATTTGTTAATGATTCCCAAATTGATCTTGGTAATATTGCTGTTAATAAGTCAATTACTGCAACATTAATCATTGGCTCTTTTTCACATTTTTGAACTAAACCAATTAATGTTCCAGCTGATTTTTCACGCCCCGCAAAACTAGGCTTATTTTTTAAAGCTTTGTTTTGTAGAGATGAACTATTTATATTCGAATTATTTTGTTGATTTAAACTAAACTGACTTATCATACACAATCTACTACAATATAAAGTGATATAAAAATTATAACAACCTTACTTTTTAATTAAAAGTCCGACAAAAAAAAAATTGCTATTTAAAATTAGAATTGTAAAAATTATATTAAGATATATTTTGATTGTTTTTTAAACATATAAAATAATATAATTATTTTTTTTCTTCTTTTATTATTTTTTTCAGTAAATAATGACTTAAATAACCTTTTTCTGGATTATTTAGAATAATATATCAATGTTAATTTTTGTAAAAAATAATTAAGTTTCTTAATATTTGGTGTAATTTATACAATTATTTTTGATTTTTATTGATTAACATACTTGTTTAATCTAAGATTTAACTATGAAATTAGGAGCATTCATAGTACCAACAGGAATAGGAGCCTCAATAGGAGGTTTTGCAGGAGATGCTAGTTATTGGGCTAGAAAATTTGCTGAGAATAATCGACTAATCGTAAATCCCAATGTAGTTAATGCTGGATGTTTTTCAGGGATAACAGATAACATGCTCTATGTTGAAGGGTATTCTCTTGATGAATTTTTCAGGGGTAAATTATGCCTTAAAGGAGTTAAAAATAACAAAGTTGGAGTAGTCTTTGACAAAGGAATATCACAAGGGATACTTAATGTTCATATTAATACTATAAATGCTGTTAAAACAATTTATGGAATAGATATTATCGATTGGGATATAACAGATGAAGAAGTTGGAGTAACTTTTGAAATAGATTCATCTAATATTTCAACAGGAGGAGTTAATAATATCCAAACAGTAGTAAATTCAGCTAAAAGACTAATTGCTAAAGGAGCTGAAGCAATAGCAATTGTTTGTAAGTTTGAAGAATCTGATTCTGATAATTACTCAAATGGTATAGGCGTTGACCCAGTAGGTGGTGTTGAAGCCATTATCTCTCACTATGTATCAAGAGAATTAAAAATCCCATGCGCTCATTCTCCAGCTTTCGAAGATATTGAAATAGAGCAAAGAATAGTTGACTCTAGATGCTCTGCTGAATACATCACGCCAACATATCTTCCTTGTATATTAATAGGACTTTCTCAAGCTCCACAATTAACAGAAAATGAAGGATATTCTATCAATGATTTAGATTATTTAATCATGCCTTATGATGCACTTGGATCTATTCCAGTAATTGAAGCTAATAAAAGAAATATTCCTATATATGCAATCAAAGAAAATAAAACAGTCTTAAATATTACCCCTGATAAAATTAACTTAAATATTAATATTTTTGAAACTTATGAAAAATTATTCGAATATTTAAAATAAAAATAATAATCAAAAAAGGTTCAGTTAAATTAACTGAACCCTTTTTATTTGATTTATATAAGTTTATTACTTACATTCTTTGAAAATTAAAGTAGCATTGTGGCCACCAAAACCAAATGAATTTGTTAAAGCCGCATGAATTTCAGCCTTTTGAGCTTTATGTGGAACATAATTTAAATTAGCAACTTCTTCATCTTGGTTATCTAAGTTGATTGTAGGTGGAACAATACCTGTATTAATTGTTTCAATACAAGCAATACTTTCAACAGCACCTGTTGCACCTAACATATGGCCATGCATACTCTTAGTTGATGAAACATACAAGTTTTTATTAGTATCTTTATCACCGAATAATCTTTCAACAGCTTTTGATTCAGCAATATCACCTAAACCTGTACTTGTTCCATGTGTATTTACATATTGAATATCAGCCGGAGTCATTCCTGCATCTTGAAGAGCAAATTCCATAGACTTAGTAGCGCCTTTACCTTCTGGGCAAGGAGCAACCATATCATAAGCATCTGCTGATTGGCCATAACCAACTACTTCTGCATAAATATGAGCACCACGTTTTTTAGCTGATTCATATTCTTCTAATACTAATACACCAGCACCTTCTGACATGATAAATCCATCTCTATCTTTATCATAAGGTCTGCTTGCTTTTTGAGGTTCATCATTTCTTTTTGATAAAGTTTTAGCAGCTGTAAATGCACCAATACCGATATCACAAATAGTTGCTTCACAACCACCTGCTACTACTACATCAGCATCACCATATTGGATTGCTCTAAATGCATCACCAATTGAATGTGTTCCTGTTGCACAAGCTGATAATACAACTTTGTTTACACCTTTAAAGCCATATTTCATTGAAATTCTGCCTGATGCCATATCTGCAATCATCATTGGGATTGTAAATGGAGAACATTTTGTTGGCCCTCTATCTAATATTGATTTATGGCTTTTTTCTAATGTTCTAAAACCACCGGCAGCAGAACTTACTATTACACCTATTCTATATGGATCAATATCTGCTCCTTCTAATTTAGCATCTGCTATTGCTTCATCAGCTGCAACTAAACCAAATTGAGTATATCTATCCATACGTTTTGCATCTTTTGGATTAATATATTGTTCAGGATCAAAATCTTTTACCTGACCTGAAATAAGAACTGTATGGCCTTCACTTAAGCCTTCTGTTAAACTTATTCCACTATTTCCTTCAACTAAGTTATCCCATAGCTTTTTAACACCTACACCAAAAGGTGTTACAGCACCCATACCTGTTACTACTACTCTTCGTTTTGACATCTTTATAAACCTTTTCTTCTTATATTAATTACGAGAGGAATTAATATTTAATCCTCTCGTAATTTAAATCCTTTTACTGATTATGAATGAGCGTCGATATAATCTACTGCATCTTGAACTGTTTGAATTTTTTCAGCTTCTTCATCAGGAATTTCACAACCGAATTCTTCTTCGAAAGCCATTACTAATTCAACTGTATCTAAAGAGTCAGCTCCTAAATCAGCTGTGAAGCTTGCTTCTGGAGTAACTAAATTTTCATCAACGCTTAATTGATCGATTACAACTTTTTTTACTTTTTCTAATGTACTCATGTTTCTTTTTCCTCTTTTTCTTCTTAACGTAATATCACTATTCAAATTAAATTATACTATTTAAAGATAATTTTGCAAAATGTTTTAAGATTTATTACTAGATTATTAAACCGCCATCAACTTCTAAAACTTGGCCTGTTACATAATCTGTATCTACTGCTAAAAATTTAACTGCTTTTGCAATATCTTCTACTTCACCTAATCTCTTAAGTGGGATGAAATCTAAGAATTTAGATGTATCTAAATCTTTTGTCATATCTGTATTAATAAATCCAGGAGCTACTGCATTTACTCTGATTCCTCTAGAACCTAATTCTTTTGCCAATGTTTTTGTTAAACCAATTAAACCAGCTTTTGCTGCTGAATAATTTGCTTGGCCAGCATTACCTGAAACACCTACAACACTTGACATGTTTACAATAGCACCACTTCTTTGTTTCATCATTACCTTAACTACTGGTTGAGAAACATAAAATGCGCTTGATAAATTTGTATTAATTACAGCATCCCAGTTTTCATCTGACATACGCATAAACAAACCATCTCTTGTAATACCAGCATTGTTTACTAATACATCAATTCTTCCGTATTTTTCTACGATTTCTGCAATACTTGCATTTACTTGTTCTTTGTCTGAAACATCAAACTTATAAGCAGCTGAATCAACGCCTAACGCTTTGATTTCTTCTACTGTTTTGTTTGCAGCATCAACATTTCCTGCGTAATTAATAACTACATCATAACCGGCACGAGCTAATTCTAAAGCACAAGCTTTTCCAATACCTCTTGATCCTCCTGTTACTAATGCTACTTTTTTATCTGTCATAATTTTTCCCTTTATATTATAAAATACTAGTCTTTTATTATGCTAAACATAATTCTGATTTTAATGCTTCAATAGTTGATTCTAATGATTCTTTATCAAAAACATTATATGTTTTTACTTCAGCATTAATCTTTTTATTTAATCCTGCTAATACTTTGCCAGGTCCGATTTCAATAAATGTATCAACACCATCAGCAATCATTTTTTCAATTGTTTGAGTCCAATGAACTGATGAATATATTTGTTTTGGCATTTTTGATTTGAAATCAGCAGCTAATGTTGTTGGCTCTGCATCAACATTTGTTATTACTGGTAATTTTGAATCTGATAAATTAAACTCTGATACAAAACCTTCAAATTCTTTTCCTGCATTTTCCATAAACTTAGAATGGAATGCTCCTGAAACAGCTAGAGGAACAACTTTTCTTACTCCAGCTTCTTTTAATAATTCAGATGCCTTTGCAACTGCATCACTATCACCTGTTATAACAACTTGTACAGGGGAATTATAGTTAGCAACATCTACATAACCAACTGAAGATGCTTCTTGTAATGCTTTTTCAACAGCGCCTTCTGGAGCATTTAAAACTGCTGCCATTGAGCCACCTTTTGTTTCTGACATCAAATCTGCTCTCTTTTGGATAAGTTTTAATGCATCATCTAATGACATAACACCAGCTGCATACATTGCACAATATTCACCTAAGCTATGGCCTGCTGTATAACTTGGAGTCAAATCTAATTCAGATTTCAATGCTTCTAATGCTGCTATTGACATTGTAACTATTGAAGGTTGAGTATTAACGGTTTGTTTTAAATCCTCATCTGGACCTTCAAAACACATTTTTGTAATACTTTTTCCTAAAACTTTGTCTGCTGTATCAAAAACATTTTTTGCAGACTCGTAATTATCATACAAATCTTTTCCCATGCCCACTGATTGTGAACCTTGTCCTGGAAATAAGAAAGCGATTTTCTTTGTCATATACTCTCCTTAAATTTTATAATTATTTTAATGTAATTTATTAAAAGGCTTTAGGTTAATAGAAGTAAATTAAATCATATTTACCTATTTACCCCTACCCTAGCAAATACCTTCTCTCAATCTTACGATAGCACCGCCCCATGTCATACCGGCACCAAAACCACATAACACAGCAGTTGAACCTAATTTTACATTTCCTTTTTCTACTCCTTCTGCTAAAGCTATTGGAATAGATGCTGCTGATGTGTTTCCATAATATTTGATATTAGTAACAACTTTTTCATCTGAATATCCAAGACGTTCTTGAACTGCTTGAATAATTCTTAAGTTAGCTTGGTGAGGAATCAAATAGTCAATTTCTTCTGCTTTCATTCCTGCATTTGCAACTAATTCCTCTACATATTGAGGTAAAACTTTTGCTACAAATGTATAAACACCACGACCATTCATTCTAATTCCTTTTGGTTTTGGTTCATACTGTTCTACCAATGGACAATTTTTACCATCAAAAGCCAATTCAATTAAATGACCATGATTTCCATCTGCTTTGATATCGATAGCTATTACATCATCAATACCATCTTCGGCTTGAGTAACAACCATAGCTCCAGCTCCATCACCAAACAAAATAGATGTTCCTCTATCTGTCCAGTCAACTAATCTTGAATTGTTATCTGTTGCAACAATCAAAATATTTTTATACATACCTGATGCAATATAAGCTTTTGCAATACTTAAGCCATAAATTAAACCAGAACATGCCGCTGTTATATCAAATGCTGGTACAGGTTTTTGAATACCTAATCTTTCATGAATATGGCATGCTATTGCAGGATATAAATCAGGAGGTGCTGAAGATGCTGCTAAAATTAAATCTATATCTTCTGGATCAATACCTGCTTTTTCTATTGCATTTTTAGAAGCAGCAAATCCTAAATCAATAGCATTCTCTTCGCCTGATACAACTCGTCGCTCCTTAATACCAGTTCTTGAATATATCCATTCATCAGATGTTTCATATAATTGTGTTAAATCATCATTTGTAATAACTTTTTCTGGTAAAGAATAGCCTACACCAGCTATTCTTAAAGGAATCAACTTGTTTGTCATTTTAACCTCTAGCCCTCAATAAATTCTGAAATTTTCTTATTAACGCCTGTTTCAACTGCATCTTTTGCAACTCGAACAGCATTTTTTATTGCGTAAGCTTTACTTCTTCCGTGAGATATAACTGTTATACCTTTAACACCTAGAAGAAGAGCTCCTCCAAATTCTTCATAATTGATTTTTTCGTATATACGTTTCATAAATGGTTTTGCTAACATACCAATTATTGCTCCAACAAAATCTGATTTAAATTCAGCTTTTATCATTCTAAATAACATTGAAGATGTTCCTTCTGTTATTTTTAAAGCAACGTTACCTACAAAACCATCACAAACTACAACGTCACATACATTTAAGAAGATTTCTCTTCCTTCAATGTTTCCAACAAAGTTCATGTTATCTTGATCTTGTTCTAATAGTTTGTATGTATTTTGAGCAAGTTCATTACCTTTACCTGCTTCTTCACCAATGTTTAAAACACCAACTCTTGGATTATCAACACCCAAAACATTTTTTGAGAATGTCATACCCATAATTGCAAATTGTTTTAACATTTGAGGTGTACAACTACTATTTGCACCAGCATCAATTACAACAATTGGTTTTTTCATTGTTGGAAGTGTTACTGCAATAGCAGGTCTTTCAATTCCAGGTATTCTACCTAAACCAAACAAACTTGATGCCATTGCAGCACCTGTTGAACCTGCAGCAACTACGGCATCTGAACTGCCTTTTGCTACTGCATCTACTGCTAATACGATAGAAGATTTTTTCTTTTTACGAATAGCTTGACCTGGTGCTTCGCCCATTTCAATAATTTCTGATGCGTGAGTTATTTTGATATCAAGTTTCTTAGTATCAATTTTTATACGACGTTTTCTGCCGCCTCTACCGCAATCTGAATATATGCCTTCTTGTTCTATTTGGTCTAAAACTTGTTCAATCTGATCTTGTTTTCCAACTAATTCTAAACCTACACCATACTCAGAAGCAGCCCAAACTGCACCTGCAACGATTTCAAAAGGTGCGTGATCACCACCCATTGCATCAATAGCTATTCTTGTCATCTTACCCTCTATTCTTCAACAGATTTGTCTTCTTTTTCTTCTTCCTTAACTTCTTCTGAAGTTTCTACAACTGCTTCTTCTTTTACTTCTTCAACTTTTGCTTCTGCTTTTTTAGTTGATTTCTTTGTTGATTTTTTTGCAGTTTTCTTTTCTTCTTTTACTTCTACTTTTTTATCTTTTAAACTTACAGGTTCACCTTTGTAATGTCCGCAAGCTGTACATACTGTGTGAGTTAAAACTGGTTCTCCACAATTTGAACAAATTGTTGTTTCAGGTTTTGTTGCCTTCCAGTTTGCTCTTCTTTTGCCTTGTGCACTATGTCCTGTTCTTTTCTTTGGTACTGCCATTTTTCTTATACCTTTCTATATATATTTATTACTTCGACTATTTTTCTATCTTGATTGTTTTAAAAATTTCCATTCGTTCATCTGGAACTTTAAAGGAGTCATCTTTTTGAAAATAATCCTCCTTACAATTTATACCACAAACTTTTTTATTTGGTAACTCTAATATTACAGATTGATACAATAAGTCATAAATATCTATCTCATCTGAACCATATAAATCTATAACAAACTGTCCATCTTTTATTTCTACTTCTTGCTTATCCTCGTCATAGACTGAATTTTTAGCATACATCTCATCGATATCAAAGTCAAATTCATAATCATATTCTTTTAAACATAAATCACAAGTTAACTTAATATTTCCAGAAATTTCACCTTTTACACTTACAAATTCACCTAAAGGTGTTATATCTAAAGACGCATTTACATCTGCTTTTAATTCATCTATATACTCATTTATATCAAGATGAAGTGTTTTTTCATTAGAATTTTCTATTTCTGATATTTTTACCTTATCCATATACTTCATCCTGTAATACTAAACTTGCTATTTGAGTTGAAACAAAACAAATCTTTTTAACCGGTCCATTAGCTTCTTTTTCTACCAATACTGGAGATGGACTCTTCATTAATTGTTTAAACTCTTGATAAACAGCTTGAGGATTATCAAAATATAACACAACTGGTGTTGCTGCGCCTTTTAAAAATAATACTAATGCTGTTCTTGTCTTTGGTTGTGGAATATATTGTTGAGACATTTTATTCTCCTTGTGTAAAATTTACATTATATATAATAACATAACCTAAAAATTTGGAAGATTGAAATTCAATCTTCCAAATTTTCTTTTACATATTTATTTGTAATTATACAGCAACCTTCATTGAATTTGTAATGATTTCATTGAAGCTATCAGCTTTTAAGCTTGCGCCACCAATTAAACCACCATCAATATCTGATTGAGATAATTGTTCTTCAATTGTTGAAGGTTTTACTGATCCACCGTATAAAATTCTGATTGCATTACCTGCTTCTTCTGAAGAAACTTCTTTTACAACTCTTCTAATCATTGCGATTACTCTGTTTGCTTCTACTGAATCACAAGTTTTTCCAGTTCCGATTGCCCAAATTGGTTCATATGCGATAACTGATTTTGCAATTTCTTCATTTGTTAAACCTTTTAATGCTGCTCTGATTTGAGATGCGATGTGTTCATCTGTTACACCAGCTTCTCTTTGTTCTAATGTTTCACCACAGCAAATAATTGGTAATAAACCACCAGCTAAAATAGCTTTTGCTTTTTTATTAATCATTTCATCTGTTTCTGAGAAATATTGTCTTCTTTCTGAGTGACCAATAATTACATAATCACAACCAGCATCTTTTAACATTTCTACTGAAATTTCACCAGTATAAGCACCTGATGATTCCCAGTGACAGTTTTGACCTGCAATTTTAATTTTATCACTTCCCCAAGATGCTTTTGCTGCTGATACAACACCGATTGTTGTGAATGTTGGAGCAACAACGATCTCAGGTAATTGAGATTCACTTAAACCTGAAACAAGAGATTTGATTCCTTCGAATAATTCTCTTCCTTCATTTTGTAATAAATTCATTTTCCAGTTTCCTGCAATGATTGGTTTTCTTGACATAATTATCTCCTTAAATTTGTAAACCACATTCAAAGTTTAAAATAAAAGAAAATTACAATCAAGAGGGTTAGATAAATGTAGATAAATGCTAATCAATTTACCCCCTTATATAATTTGTTTAAATAATTCTAAAAAGCGTTTTGCTGGTTTTACTAAATATTTATCATTTTTATAAAATATAGAAAAATCTCTTTTATATAAATAACCTTTTACTTTATGACAACAAACATTTTCATGATGCGGGAAAAATTTCAAAAATAAATCTGGTAAAAATGAAGCTCCTAAACCTTCATTTATCATTGAATATATTGTTTCTGCATTATGACATTCTATTATTGAATTTAACTCAAACCCATTTTCTTCACACATCTTATGAACATAATGGGTTAACGCTAATTGTTCTGGAAAGATTATAAAATTTTTATCTTTAAAATCTTTAAAATTAACTTCTCCATTATCAACTGAAATATTCCAACTTTTAGGGTAAACCAGATAAACAGTTTCTTCACATATATGCTCTTCTTTATATATTAAACTATCAGGATTTTCTGTACCTAAATAAAAATCTATTTTATCTTCTGCCAACATATCCTTCAATATAAATGTAGGGTATTCATCTATTTTTATATAACAATTGGGATATTCTTTATGCAAATCACTTAATATCTTAGGCATAAAATAATAACACCTATGAGATGGAATACCTATTATTATATTTGTCTTATTTTGAACTGAAATATCAGATATCTGTATTTTTATATCATCAACTTCATCTATAATCTTTTTAGCCTTTTGCAAAAACAATTCACCTGCATAAGTCAACTTAACAGGATTTCTCTCAAATAATTCAACACCCAACTCTTCTTCTAAAAGTTTTATACTTTTACTTAACGAAGGTTGTGCAATAAAAAGTTTTTTAGCAGCCTCCGTAAAACTTTTTTCTTCTGCTATTGTCATTACATATTTTATTTGATTCAAATTCATATTCACATCATAACTTAAAAATATGGTTTATACAAATTCTCATAGCTTTTAGCTATATATATAATGAATTATTGGTATTATACATATAAATATCAGCATTTTATACTTATATATGTACAGAGGAAACACAGTGAAAAAGGTTTTAATTTTACTAATTCTTGGAGGGCTTATGCTTAATTCTGCTGCATATGCAATCCAAGATAATAATAAAAATATTAAAATTCAGGTTAGAAAATCCAAAAAACAACCTGAACAAGCTTTTGTATTGAATCCTTACTGGGAGTCATATAACGATGAATTATTAAATGGATACATTTCAGAAGGGCTTGAAAATAATTTAGATATTAAAATTGCTCAAGCAAGAATTAAAGAATCAGAAGCAATTTTAGGAACTGTTAAAGCAGAACGATTGCCTCAACTTAGTATTAACCCAAGTATTTACCCTTTCAAAACTATTTCAAGATGGACTGGGAATTTTGGGAGTGGTAACCATCTATACTTTCCACTTTTATTAAATTGGGAACTTGATATATTCGGAAAACTTTCTGACAAAGTTAAATCTTCTAAAATTGGAGTAAAAATTAGCCAAGAAGATTTGAATATTGCAAAACTTGCAATCTCATCAGAAATAACCGCATCTTATTTTAATATTGTTCTTGAAGATGCGTTAATCGAGAATTACAAAGAATTAATTTCAAATTTAAAAGAAACAATAAAACTTAAAAGACAATTATATGATGGTGGAATAATATCTTATGATAATTTATACATTACAGAATACGAACTTGTTGAAAAACAAAATGAATTAAACAAATTATTAAAACAAAGAGAAATATTATTACATCAATTTGCAGTATTAAGAGGTATTTCTCCAGAAAATAATACTAATATAGAAAGAACAACAATTTCAAAACTTGATTTTCCATTTAGCATAAATCAAAATATTCAATCTGATTTGATTTATAACAGACCTGATGTTATACAGGCAGAACTAGGAATTAAAAAAGCGGCTATGGATGTAAGAGTTGCAAGAAAAATGTTTCTCCCATCTGTAAACCTTAATGAAATGGTTGGATTCGAAAATATAAGAGCCGGTAGAATTTTCAATTGGGAAAGTACAGTTTATCAATTAGGAGCTGGTTTATTATTAGATTTATACACTGGCGGCTATAAAATGTCGTACCTTAAATATAATAAAGAATTAGCTATTGAAAAATTACACCAATATAACAATGTTTTATTAAATGCGTTTTGTGAAATTGAAAACTCACTATCAAGCTTAAAAACAGATTACAATTCATTTAATGAATTTAATTCAGCTATAAAAAAATCTGAACATTATTATCAAGTAGCAAATGTTAGATATACAAATGGTACTGGTAATCGTATCGATGAATTAGATGCAAGAAGACAGTTATTAATTAATCAAAATTCAATGTATAACGCAAAAATATGTTCATTAGTTGATACCGTAGATATTTATAAATCATTAGGGAGTAGAATAGAATGAAAAATTTTATAAAAATGGTTTTGAAATATCATTATACATTTATAGTAATGGCACTTTTCATTCTAATTATGGGAATTGTTACTATAGTAAAAACTCCTATTGACATTTTCCCTGAAATTAACACTCCAGTTGTTACAGCTGTATGGACATATACAGGGATGCCTGCAAAAGATATTGAACGAAGAATTATTACTATTGCGGAACGTGCATATGCATCTAGTGTAAACGATATTGAACATATTGAGTCTCAATCTCTTTTAGGTGTCGGAGTTATTAGAGTATTCCTTCACCCTGGAGCAAATATTAATACAGGGATTACACAAATTAGTGCAGCATCTCAAGTTTGTATGAGAAGTATGCCTAATGGGATTATGCCTCCTGATATTTTAAAATATACTCCAACAACTATTCCTGTATTACAGGTAATTATATCTTCAAATAAATTACCGCTTCAAAAAGTAACAGATATTTCTCAAAATAATATTAAAGTTCAATTAACCAAAGTTGAAGGAACACAGGTTCCACTTCCTATGGGTGGTAAAGTTAGACAAATAATGGTTGACCTTGATATGCAAAAAATGGAAGCAAGAGGTTTAACTCCTGCTGATGTAACAAGAGCAGTTGCAAGTCAAAACGTTATTATCCCATCAGGAAACACTAAAATTGGGGGCAAAGACTATATTATTTCACT
Source organism: Candidatus Gastranaerophilales bacterium (assembly GCA_944324055.1). Taxonomy (GTDB): domain Bacteria; phylum Cyanobacteriota; class Vampirovibrionia; order Gastranaerophilales; family Gastranaerophilaceae; genus UMGS1585. The sequence continues at coordinate 17,498 of CALUUV010000022.1, forward strand.
AAATAACGCAACTCCAACTGTTGCTGAAATGAATAATTTTCCTATCAGATCTCCTAAAACAAACCAAATTGTTTATTTATCAGATGTTGCATATATACATGATGGTAACGCAATTCAAACTAATATTGTAAGAGAAAACAGTTCTCCAGGATCTTTAATGACAGTTTATAAAGCTGGTGCTGTTTCATCATTAAATGTTGTTTCAGGAGTTAAAAACCTATTACCTACAATTGCAAAAACTATTCCTGAAAGCGTTAAAATGAAAGTTCTATTTGACCAATCAATATTTGTTAAAGCATCTATTAGAGACGTTATATTTTCAGGAACATTAGCTGCAATCCTTACAGCTTTAATGATATTAATATTCCTAGGAAGTATTAAATCAACATTTATTATTGCAATCTCTATTCCGCTTTCTGTCCTTTTCGCCATTATTTGTACATCCCTTTGTGGACAAACTATCAACATGATGACATTAAGCGGATTGGGGTTAGCAATTGGGATGTTAGTTGATAACGCTACAGTTGTTATTGAAAACATCTTAAGAAATAAAGAAGTTATGATTGGAAAATCAATCAAAGATGTTATTTATCAATCTGCGGTTGAAGTTGCTTCGCCTACATTAGTTTCTACATTATCTATTTGTACAGTATTTGCTCCTATATTTTTAATGGAAGGATCTACAAAATATTTATTTATTCCACTTGCAAGGTCTGTTATATTTGCAATGATTGGTTCATATTTATTATCTAATACTTTGGTTCCTGTATTGGTTGATAAACTACTTAAAGGAAAAGAAGTTTTAAGTACAAATTCTTTACTATATAAAATCAATAATTGGGTTAATATAAACTTTAATAAACTTAGAGAAGTATATAAACAATTCTTAGTAAAAGATATTTTTGCAAAACCTAAAAAAGTTGGAATTGCTTATGGAATTGTTGTTTTATCAGCTCTTATTGTTCTTCCTTTTATTGGAGAAAATTTCTTCCCTGAAGTTGATGCTGGACAAATTAGACTACACGTTTATGCGCCACACGGTACAAGAATAGAAGAAACTGCACGAGAATTTTCTGAGATTGAAAAAACTATAAGAGAAGTTATTCCTCCAAGTGAACTTGAAACTGTTCTTGATAACATTGGACTTCCTGCAAGTATGATTAACCTTGCATTTATGGATAGTTCTCAAGTTGGTGTAGGTGATGGAGAAATCTTAATTGCATTGAAAGAAAACCATAAACCTACTAAAAATTATGTAAAAAAACTTAGAAAAGAATTAAATAAAGAACATCCTGATTCAACTTTCTTCTTCCAAAATGCTGATATGGTAGGTAGAATTCTTAACTTTGGTTTAGCATCTCCTGTTGATATTCAAATTCAAGGAAGAGAATTAAAAGAAAATTATAAAATTGCAACACAAATGCTAGATGAAGTAAAAAAAGTTAGAGGTGTTGCAGATGCGCATATTCACCAAATTACAGATGTTCCTGAAATAAAAGTTGATGTTGATAAAGTTAGAGCTAGTATGATGAACTTGTCACAAGAAACTGTATCTCAAAACACATTAACAGCATTAACATCAAGTGGTCAAATTGCAAGAAACTATTGGGTTGACCCACAAAATGGTGTTAACTACTTATTAGCTCTGCAAGTACCACAATACAATGTAGATACAGTTAAAAATGTTACTGATATCCCAGTATCATTCAATAATGATAAACCTGTTAGATTATCAAATATCGCAACTATAACCTCTAGTGAAACTGCTAGTGTTGTTAATCACTACGATATTCAACCTGTATATGACATCTTATTAAATATCCAAGATAGAGATTTAGCAGGAGTTACAAATGATATTAATAAAATAGTAAAAAAATACCAAAAACTAGCACCAAGAGGAACATTCATCAATGTTCACGGACAAGCTAAATCAATGAACTATGCAGTAACTTCTTTAGTATCAGGATTAATGCTTGCATTGATTCTTGTATATCTACTTATTGTTGTTAATTTCCAATCTTGGAGAAATCCTTTTATTATAATAACCCCTGTACCTTTAGCATTATCAGGAATCTTATGGATGCTATTCATAACAGATACAACATTCTCTGTTCAGGCTCTTATGGGTTCTATTATGGCTGTTGGGGTTTCTTGTGCGAACTCAATTCTTATTGTATCATTCGCGACTGAAAAAATGAGAGAAGGTTATAATTCAATGGAAGCTGCAATACAAGCAGGATATACAAGAATTAGACCTGTAATTATGACTGCAACTGCAATGATTTTAGGTATGTTACCTATGGCATTAGGAATCGGTGAAGGCGGAGAACAAAATGCCCCTATCGGAAGAACGGTTATTGGTGGATTATTATTTGCTACATTCGCAACTCTTATTATTGTTCCTATGCTATTTGGAATTTTAAATAAAAACAAAATATATCAAAAGGTGGAAGATGATGATTAAAAACATAATTAATGAATTAATGAAAGATAAGAAAAAATTAATTATATCAATTGTTCTAATTTTATTTGTTATAGGTCTTATTCCTAAAATATCTCGATTTATAACAACAGCAAGAGAAGCAAGACAAGCAGAATATATTGCAATTACTGAAACTCCTGTTATAAAAGGTGGTGAAAATAAATTGGAATTATCAGGGGAATTAAAACCTTTTTTACATACAGAAATTTTTTCAAGAATTAACGGTTTAGTAAATCAAAGATACGTTCAGTTAGGTGAACATGTTCAAAAAGGGCAACTATTAGCAACTATTGACACCCCTGACTTAGATGCAGAAGCTATGAGTGCAAAATCTGCTTTAATATCAGCAGAAAAACACCTTATGGAAACACAATACCAATATAACTATGCAAAACAAACTTACGACAGATATAAAAAATCAGGAATTAACGGAGCAATATCAAAACAAGAAATTGACTCAAAATATAATGATTTTAAAACATCAGAAATGAACTATTTAGGGGCAAAAGCTGATGTTGCTAAAGCTAAGTCAGATTTAAACAGATTAACATCTTTACAAGGGTATAAAAGAGTTGTTGCTCCATTCAGCGGAATAATAAGTAAATATAATATCGATGCAGGTGCAAATGTTGTTGCAGGTGGCAGCACTACAAGTACAAGCTTATTTGAAATTCAACAGATTGATAAATTCAGAGCAACAATTTTTGTCCCTCAAAACTATGTTAGATTTATTCATGATAATCAAGCAGTAGATGTATTTATTCCTGAAAATCCTCAACAAAAAATTAGAGGTTATATCTCCCAAATATCAGGAAAACTAGATAATGTTTCTCGTTCAATGGAAGTTGCTCTTGTTATTCCAAACGATGGCAAATCTGGATTATACAGTGGTTTATACGTAAAAACAGTTATTAATCTTAATGGTTCTCAAAAAATATTAACAGTTAATCCAGCTTGTATTACAACATTAACAACACCTGACCAATATGTAGTGGAAGTTAGACCAGATTCTACAATTCACTTCATTAAAGTTAAACAAGGTAGAGACCTAGGTGACAAAATTGAAATATTAGAAGGTTTAAAAGGTGATGAAAAATTAATCACAAATATTAAAGATGATTTCAAAGAAGGACAAAAAGTAAAATTTAAATAGCAAAATATTTTTTGTTTGAATATTATAATAATATGGCACCAATTAAACCAGTTAAAATAACAGATAGAATTTTATATAATAAAGATGGCCAATATAATATGATTTCACTAAAACAAAAGAAATTACTTGGCTATATTGCGCTTGCGCCTAAAAAAGATACACTATATATCTCAAGACTTAAAAGCTATTATCCAGAAAATAAGAAGCTTAAAGTTGGAACATCATTAATTAACTTTGCAAAAAAAATGAGCAAAAAAATGGGTTTTGATGGAAAACTTAATGTAATTGCATATAAAACCGATTACTGGGGTAAAGATCCTCATAAATTTTATAGAAAACAAGGATTTACAACAAACAACCCTGAAAAAGACGAAATGCTAGATTTTTGCATCGAATACAATATTGATATTCCTCACTATATGAAACAGGGCATAAGTATGGATTTAAAAGGTTAAAACTACCTTGCAAATCTGTCTGCTAAACGTTTTGCTCTTATAATATTTCTTACGGTATTATTGGTATTTCTATTTCTTGATAAACGTCGTCTATTATTGTCATAATATGTATAATCCCCATAATTACGACCGTAAGAATAAGTATTATCACCCCAAGAGTTTACGCCATATTGCCCTGGCCAAGGATTAAATGCCATATTAGCAAATACTTCTGTTGTATTTAAAATTATTGTTAATATTAAAATGTATAATGATATTTTTTTCATACCAAAATTCTTATCTAAAAATAAAAAATAAAATCCGACAACTATATATCACCAAGATAGCGAATGTTTTATTTATATGAATTATAGAGAATATCAGTATGAAAAAATTAATTGCTTTATTATGTTTAATATGTATGGGTTCAAGTGGATTTGCGCAAACTTGTTGTGATATTCCTCAACAACCTTGTGAAGAAGTTCAAAGATACGAACATACTTTTTATGAAAAAGGTGCAACTTCTAATCAAGTTGCTATAACTAATTTAAGAAATATTGTATGTAAAGGAAATGCTCTAAAAGTGGCATTCAATTGTAAATTCAAATCAGAATGTGCAAAAGCCGGAGACACCATAAATTTTACTCTTCCTGATGCTTTATATACAGAAGAAGGAACTCTACTAATTCCTGCCTGCTCTACTGTTGTTGCAGATATTATAAGAATTGAGAAACAAAGATTTCCAAACAAAAATGCAAGAGTCTATCTAAACTTCAAATGTATAGTTTTTCCTGATAATACAACAGTTTGTATGAGCGGAAAACCCCTAACAAAAGATGGCAGCCTAAAAGAAGGTCCTTGGATGACAACAGGTAAACTTGCATTATACACCATTGGCTTAGGTTGCGTTGGTGCGGGTGCAGGTACTGGTTTTGCATTTATACCAAACCCTGCAAAACTAGGTGTTGGTTTTGCAGTTGGTATCCCTGTTGGTTGTACTGTCGGACTTATTACAGGACTTTTAACTCCGGGATTAAAATATCACGCTAAAAAAGGTGAAAATATTAAGGTAATTCTATGCGAACCTATGTCATTACCTAAAATTTGTAAGTAACACTAGACAAATGATTAAAACATATTATAATTAATCTATGAAAAAGATTTTATTTGTTTTAGTGTTCTTATTAACTGCAAATATTACCCTTGCAGACACATTAATTTTTGCTCAAATTACAGATGTACATATTCCTGCAAAAACTAATCAGCCGATCTTAAGAAGGGATTTATCAAAAGCAGAAGAAAATTTAAGATGTGCAATTCGAAAAATAAATAATGATAATTCTATACAATATGTATTCTTTACAGGTGATTCTGTTGATAGATCATACGAAGAACTATATACAAAATTTTTCAATATAGTAAATAACTTAAATAAGCCATACTATATAGCACTTGGAAATCACGATGTTAATTCTCCTAATGGGATGAACAAAAAAGAAACATTAAAACTTATACATGAATTATCAAGATATCATCAATATTATCCAAATTATTATATTGAAGTAAACAATGATTTTATTGCAGTTATGCTTGATGGTACAAATGATTATGTTATAGATTCAAGAGGATATTTTAATAAAGAAACTCTTCAATGGTTAGAAAATGTATTAGAAGAAAATCAAGATAAAAAAGTCCTAATATTTCAACATTTTCCAATAGTTGAGCCTTCTAAAGAATCAATATATGAATATTTACACAAAATCCGCAATAAAAGAGCTTTATTAAAAGTGATTAAAAAATACAATAATGTAAAACTAATTGCATCAGGTCATTATCATAGAAAAGGTGAATTTGAAAAATACGGAATCAAGCATTTTTCAACGCCCGCATTATTTTTCACACCTTCATATTATAGAGTTATAAAAATTGACTACGAACCAAGTGGGGATATAAATAGCATTGAAAGTGAATTAATTAAAAACAATTAATCATCATGCTCTTTATGAAACAAATGCCACTTGAAACTTGGATAAGTCTTACTTATCTCATCCCATTTTATCAATAATTCATAGCCTTGAACTTTTTTCATTCTATCTTTTTCCCAAGATTTTATGAAATCAACACACGCATGATCTATATAATGAAGTCTTTCAGTACACAAAGTAATATTTTTATCCTTTGGTAAATGTTCCAATGCATCTATCAAAGTTGGAAGTTGTAAAAATGTTATATTACCATGTAACTTTGCAACTACTCTATTTTCTGCCTCTATATACTCAGTATCTATATCAACCTTTAAAACTTTATATGCACTTTTTAAGAATGCAAATATAAACCCTATCAATATACCTTCAAATAAATTAGTAAATAATATTGAAACAAGAGTGATTAAATAAATTGCGAACTCACCTCTACTCAATTTTAATAAGTGTTTTGCAGCATCTATATCAACTAATTTATAACCTGTATAAACCAATATCGCAGCCAAAGAAGATATTGGAATATAATTTAATACAAATGGAAATACTGATACAAATAACAATAACCAAACCCCGTGTAATACAGCAGATAATCTTGTTTGTGCATTAGCATTGATATTAGCAGCACTTCTTACAATTACACCAGTAATTGGTAATCCGCCTAAAAATCCTGATAATGAATTCCCAATACCTTGTGCAATAATTTCCTTATCATAGTCAGTTTTTGATCTCGTACACATTTTATCAATTGCTGCAGAAGTCAACAAAGTTTCTGCACTTGCAATAAATGTTATAACAAGAGCATTTAAAATAACTGTTGGATTTAATATATGAGAAAATTCTGATAACTTTATAAAGTTAATTCCACTCCAAAAATTATCTCCAACTTGTAAATAACTAATATCCAAATATGCAGCATTTGCAACTATTGATGCTGTTATTACACCAACTAAAGCTGATGGAATTACTTTCAACTTCTTATAAGGTAGCAAATTCCACAACAATATCATTGAGATTGTTAATATACCGATTGTACAGGCATGATGGTGCTGTGAACCATCTAACGGTAAAACAGAATTATATATTACGTTAAATAAATCTTTTATATTATTAATAAAATTATTCTGAGGAGAACTATCTAACATAATATGGAACTGAGATAAAAATATAGAAATCCCAATCCCTGCAAGCATCCCCTGAATAATTGCAGGAGATATTGCCCTAAACCACTTTCCAAAAGATAAAATCCCAAAAGTAATTTGAATAAGCCCTACCAAAAATATTATTAAAAATAATTTCTCTACCCCCTGAGTTTGAATAATATCAACAATTATTAATATTAAACCAGCAGCAGGACCTGAAACTTGAAGCGAGTTTCCTGAAAATAAACCCACAACAATCCCGCCAATAATTCCTGAAACAATACCACTATATATTGGTAAACCACAAGCTATTGAAATACCAATAGCCAATGGAAGTGCAATCAGAAATACGATTATTGATGCTAAAAAATCTTTTTTTATTATATTCAACATGCCTGTATCCTTTATTTATTAAGTCTTTACTGAATATTAACATATTTAGTGTATTTTTTACAATTAAGAAATGTAACAGATTTTAGAATAAACCTAAAGATTTATAAAAAAAAACCGATATACACACCGAGGGAAAAACAAAGTATCACAAATTTTTAAAGAAGGGTGTGTATCAAATGAAAAGAAGAATCATTGCTTTATTAAGCGTGCTATTTTTTGCTGTTTCGCCAGCATTTGCATCATATAACGTAAAACATTTCTCAACAGATGAAAAAATATTAGAAGCACTAACAGTATTAAATAACAACGGTGGAGAAGAAGTTCTTGATAATCTTGCAGAAAATGGAGTAAAAATAATGTTCTATGATTTAACAATGATGGATTTCAATTACTCCAAAGATTATGCAATCGCATCAGTTGGAACAATGGGTGATAGATACATTCTTATCAACTCCAGATACAAAAACTCTCCAAAAGAAGCATTAGCTTGTCTTATCGCTCACGAAAGTTTCCACAAATTAAAAAGAGCTACATTTGCAGAAGAAGTTAAATGCACACAAGTTGAAGCTTACTACTGGCACAAATTAAAAAACCAAGTAACTGATACTACAACTAATGAATTAACAAACCGTTTAAATAAACTTGAAACATTATACTTAGCATCAACACCTAACAATGATAAAATCGCAGATTCAATAATCCACAACCAATTCTACAGAGCTCAATTAGCTATTAAATAATTAACATTTTACAAAAACTGATTTAGGCTTCTTACAAATTGGACATACATAATCATCAGGCTCTTTAGTTATATCTCCTTCATAAATATAATTACAAATTGTACATCTGTAACATAATTTAGAATTTACTTTTTCTTCTATATAAGTCGGGGCAGTCTTAGGACTGCTTCCTTTTTTAACTTTGTGATAATAAGCATAAGTCATTGGAGTATCACCCTGTAAAATATCTCCATCAATTATTCTACCTAAAAATATTGTATGAGTTTCTGTTTCCATCTTATCAATTATTTCACATACTATATAACCAATAGCATCCTTTAAGACTGCAACATCATCAGTTATTTCATATTTAATATGTGCAAATTTATCAACATTCTTACCTGTTTCAAAACCAAAAACAGGAATTACATCATCATTTACATTCTCACCTAAAATAGAAATAGCAAATTTTCCACATTTTTCCATACATTGATGAGTATAATTTTGATGATTTATACTAACAGCAATAGTGTCATACGAAACTTGCATAATACTATTTGCAATACAACCTGTTGGTTTACTATCGTTCATCGTTGAAACAACATAAACACCGTAAGACAAATCTTTAAGAACTTCATTATTCATATAACACCTCGCTTGATGAAGGTATTATAATGGATTTTTTTTTATTATTCAATACGACTATAAGCCACCATTATAATTTTGCAAAATATGCTCATTCTCAAATGGTAAATACCACTGCTCTGGTCGATTTAAGTCTTCAACAAAACCAAGTTTTTCATAAAACTCTTCAGCTTCTAATAACACATCATGAACTCTAAATTCCCCAGTTTTACCTGAATCTTTATGAGCTTTTAAACCGATTTGCATTAGTTTTGTACCAACGCCTTTTTCATTTGATAAATTTCTCAATTCAGAACCGGAATAACAAGTTTTCCCACCATACATTCTTGGAACTAAAACTAAAAAACCTAATGATTTATCTCCTTTTCTTAAAGAAAAGAACTCATTTCCTGAATGTAATACATCTACTAATTCGTTATTTAATTTTACTTTGCCTAATATATCTGTCCCATATAGATTGGCTAATTTTAAATCCTTAACCATTTTTACAGGGTTTGATGTAAAAGAGATATTCCCCATATTATATGGAACAACATTTGTATGTTTTAAACTTAACTTATCCATATAATTATAAAAGCAAAATCTTAGATAAAATTGCGCTATTAATTCAAATATTTTTTAATCAAAAGTTTCTTTAATGCTCTTGCATTTACACTCTGCTCATCTATATCTAAAATTTTATCAAGTGATTTAATAGCTTGTTTATAATCACCCATATTCTTATAAATTACAGCCATTGAATAATGTGCATCAAT
>CALUUV010000023.1 GCA_944324055.1 Candidatus Gastranaerophilales bacterium
TTGATAGGTCAGAGATGTAAGAATGGCAACATTTTCAGTCGACTGATACTAATCGGACGAGGGCTTTTCCTAAATAAAATTTGACAAGTGCGACGGTTGCGTAGCAACCTAGTCACGTCCCGCGTAGTAACATTGTTTGAATGAAATAAATTCGATAGAATTTATGAAATGAAAGTAAATGTTACGAGCTGTCAATATTTTATATATTACAGGTTAAGATGATTACAAAATTTATAATCTTTATGCAACTTTCAGCGCACGATGAGTGCATTATCTAGTCTCTTAAAAGAGATAGATACAAAAGCATTCTTGGTGACCAAGCGTGAGGAAAACACCCGTTCCCATCCCGAACACGGTCGTAAAGACTCATTGCGGTGAAAATACTTGGAGGGCCACTTCCTGGGAAGATAACTAGTTGCCAAGTTCTATTTTAAATAAAAGATTGAATTTGATGGATTTCAAGTTCAATCTTTTTTTATATAGATTTAAGAAAGAGGTTATAAATGCAGGAGATTAAGTGTCCTAAGTGTGGGGAAATATTTCAGGTTGATGAATCTGGTTATGCTGCAATTTTAAAGCAAGTTAGAGATAAAGAATTCTCTAAAGAAATTCAAGATAGAGAAACTCAATTTATTCAAGATAAAGAAAAAGCTATAAAATTAGCTGAAATGGAAGTTCAAAAAAGATGTGATGCTATCATCAAAGAAAAAGAAGTTCAAATAGTTGAACTTAAATCTGAAATATCTTCGCAAAAATCAGAAAAAGAGTCTGCTATTGGTTTAACTGTTGCAGAAAAAGATAAAGAGATTGCTGATTTAAAAAATAAATTAGATACATTTAATAAAGATAAAGACCTTGAAATTGCTAAATTTAAATCTGAAATGAATGAGAAATTATCAGAAAAAGATGCGTTAATATTAAAGTTAAACAGTGAAAAAGAATTAGATAAAAAGGAACATCAATTAAATCAAGAAAGTTTAAAAAAGCAATATGAAGTTGAACTTAGATTAAAAGATGAAGAAATTGAACGTTACAAGGATTTTAAAGCAAAGCTTTCAACTAAAATGTTGGGTGAAACATTAGAACAACATTGTGAAATTTCTTTTAATCAATTGCGCGCAACTGGGTTTAGAAATGCATATTTTGAAAAAGATAATGATGCTAAAACTGGTAGCAAGGGTGATTATATTTTTAGGGATAAAGATGATTCTGGTTGTGAATATGTATCAATAATGTTTGAGATGAAAAATGAAGCTGATACTACTGCTACTAAGAAAAAAAATGAAGACTTTTTTAAGGAATTAGATAAAGACCGTAAAGAAAAGAATTGTGAATATGCTGTATTAGTTTCAATGTTAGAACCTGATAATGAGTTTTATAATACAGGAATTGTTGATGTATCACATAGATATGAAAAAATGTATGTAATCAGACCTCAATTTTTTATACCTATGATTACTTTATTACGTAATGCGGCATTAAATTCTTTAGATTATAAAAGAGAATTAGAGATTGTTAAAGCTCAGAATATTGATGTATCAAATTTTGAAGCTGCAATGAATGAGTTTAAAGATAAGTTTTCTAAAAATTATGAACTTGCTAGCAGAAAATTTAAGACTGCTATTGATGAAATAGATAAGACGATAGATCATTTACAAAAAACAAAGGCAGCTCTTTTATCTTCAGAAGATAATTTACGTCTTGCGAATAAAAAAGCAGAGGATTTAACAATTAAGCGTCTAACAAAAAATAATCCTACTATGCAAGCAAAATTTGCTGAAATAAAAAATAGTGAAAATTAGTACTAAATAGTTTAAAATTTAGCCTTTATATAGTTAATTTTGGGGTATTATATGGCAATTTTACCAGCCTAAAATACTTTATATATATAAGGTTAGCTATGGTAGGAATTAATTCGCAAATTAATAATAATATTCAAGCTCCTGCTCAAAATCAAAATGATGTTGAGCTAAAAGCTTTTACTGCGCCGACTATTCATTCAAGTTATCAAGATATAATTGATTCTTATAGTGATATTATGGAACTAAAAGATAATACTATAGCTAAAACCATAGCAAATCATCGTAGAAATAAGGAGAGAATAAGTGCAACAGCATTAGGAGCTGCTTGGGGTGTCTGTCAGGGGGCTTTTTTTGCTGGAATTTATTGTCTTGCGAAAGCTGTTCCCAAAATGCAAGATATTGGACTGATAAAGTGGTTTGTTGATGATTTAGATAAGTGGATTGAACATGCAAAAACTGTTGATCCCTCTAAATCAGCAAGACAACATTTAGCAGTGGGTATTTTATCTAAAACAGCTTGGTTAGTTTTATCTGGTGCTGTTTTAGGTTTTGCTGCGGATTGGTATAGTACTTATATGAATACAAGAATTAATGGTAGGGTTTCTCATACTAAACAGGGATGTGCGGGAGATTGTTGGTTGCTTTCTGGTTTAAATTCTTTAGCTAATACTAAGAATGGTAAAGAAGTAATAAAAAATGCTATAAAGGTTAATGACGATAATTCTATAACTATTAAATTTAAGGGTATTAATAAGGAATATAATATAACAAGAAAAGAATTAAATGATGCAAGTAGAGAATATGTTCCTGATATTGATGAGAATGGTAAAGTTGTAGCGTATTGTAAAAAGTATTCAAAAGGAGATGGTGATGTTTTAGCTTTTGAATTAGCTTTTGAGAAATATAGGGATGAATTAAAAAATGGAAAAATAAATTTACCGTCTGATACTCCTTCTTATGCCTATGAATTCCTCTCACATGCAGAAAATCCAATAGAAGCAGGTACTGCTAGTCAGGTTTATTATTTATTATCTGGTAAAAAATCTTCAATGATTGATTTAAAACAACCTATGAATTTCCCTGATACAAAAAAATTGAATGCACTAAATCTATATTCGAAACAGTATTATGAAAAATTTATAAAGGATTTTTCTTCTAATCCTAATAAGTATGCTGCTACTTGTACTTTAAATATAAAAGAAAGTATACCTTTTAAGAATAAGCATCATGAAAAAGTAAAATTAATCTCAAAGCATGCATATGCTATCAAAAATATCAACTCAAAATATGTAACTTTAATGGATCCTCATAAATCAAGAGTTCCTATTGAGATACCTATTGATATGTTTAAAGAAAAAGTCGGGGCAATTTGGTTTCATAATTTATTAGATGATAATGATACACAACAAAATCCTTTAAAATCATTAGCTCATTTGCAGGGAGTTAATGATAAATATATAAATGAGCATTATTAATTGTAAAATTTTATAAATAAAATCTAAATATTTGAAATTATCAATTTGAATTATTTTTTTTATTTATATAGAGAGAGATTACTATGCAAATACAAATAACAAAGTCCGGTCAAGGTATAAGTCAAGCAATTAAATTGCAGCTTCAAAAACAAGGTATTGATGTTTCTAAAATGGATGCAAGTGTTTGGAATCAGATACTTACATCTGTTGCTGAACAGAATGAAGCTTTAAAATCAAGTGGACAAACTCCATTATTTTCTGGTGGTAGTGATATAAATGGTGCTACAAATAAGAATTTTGTTGTTCACAAAGGACAAACTCTTAATTTTGGGGAAGCTCTTTGGAATACTATAGTTGGGGCAGTTACTGGTAAAACTGTTTCTCAAACAGGTAATGTTTCTCAAACTGCAGCGACATCATCAGTAAGTCAAACAAGTTCTGTTGCAGATCAAGAAGCTATTGAATCAACAAAAGCTGGTTGTGCAAGTGACCTTGCTGCATTCAGTGCTGCTGGAGTTAAAGTATCTGATTGGGATAAAAATAATACATGTACATTAAGCCATGATGGTAAAAATGCTACAATTCATATTTCAAATTCTGGTGAAATAGAATTTGGTGGTGATTTTGAGTATATGGCAGATTTACTTACTGCAAAAGATCCAAGCCAACAAGAGTCTGTTGATGCTCAAGAAACATTTTTAAACTCACAAGAAGCTAAAGGTGATCCTGTAGTCGGTAACCCTAAAATGACAAAGATTACTGTAAATGGGGAAGAAATATCTGTTAATGAGTATACGACTCAAAATGGAAATAAATATTATTTAGATAATAATGGTAATCAAGTTACTCCTGATTAATCATTATAATTCCATTGATGATTGCAAATTCTCCTTCTTCTAGATACTCAATTGGAGAAGTTATTATATAACATTCATCAGGTTCTGAAAATGTTTCAAGTTTATCTTTATTTATAAGATTAATTTTTTGTTTTTCAAATGTCCAAGTTTCTAGATCATTATTTTTACTATATGGATCTAGAATATAAATAGAGTTGTCTGCAATTCCTATAAAAGATACGAAGTGTCCTTCTTCTCTTACATACTCTTTATTATGTCTTTTATAAATTCCAATATTAATGATTCCTTGTCCTTGTAGTTTTGAAATATTAATATAAGATGTTTTTTGATATTTTTTATCTGCATTTATAAATCCATAGTATGAAATGTTGGATTTAATATTATTATTTTTTAAGAATTTATCTATTCCTTTACATAAATTATTAACAGTTGTTCCTGTTTCTTTAGTTTTTTCATAATTTGCAAGAGTTTCTACTAAATTAGGTTGATTAAGATTAAATAGGTTTATTATTGTATTAGCAGAACTTACAGGGCCACAATAGTATTCGTTTTCTTGTTTCAAGTTAGAATAAACTTCTCCTGATAAAGAAGGTAGTGAAAAAATAATTAAGAATAAAATAATTAGAATCTTTTTCATACTTCTTATTATATGACAAATGAATTATAAATATTACAATTCTGGACTTATTCGCTTTAATTGGTACAATAGAATAAGTTAAAGTTTAGGTTGGAAGGGTTTTATGAGTAAAACATTAGTTTTAATTGATGGTCATGCATTAGCATTTAGACAATATTTTGCATTAGAACGTACTGCGATGAAAAATTCTCAAAATCAACCAACTTGGGCTGTTTATGGCTTTTTTAAAGCTATTTTTGATTTGTTAAAGAAAATAAAACCTGATTCAATTGCTGTTACATTTGACGTATCTCATCAAACATTTAGAACTGAATTATACGAGGATTACAAAGCAAATAGAGAATCTATGCCGGATTCTTTATCTGTACAAATGGGGTTTATTATTGAAGGACTACAAGCTTTTGATATTCCTATTTATACAAAAGAAGGTTTTGAAGCTGATGATTTGATTGGAACAATATCCAAAAGAGCTACTGAAAGAGGTGATAAAACTCTAATTTTAACAGGGGACCAAGATTCTTTTCAATTAATTGATAAGGATGGTTTTGTTAAGGTTTTAATTCCTTCTAAAGGTGAATTATTTGAATATGGTTGGAGTCAAGTTTATGAAAAATTGGGAGTATATCCTGATCAAGTGGTAGATTATAAAGCTCTAAGGGGTGATACATCTGACAATATTCCAGGAATTAGGGGGATTGGTCCAAAAACTGCTCAACAACTTTTAGAAAAATATGGGAATTTAGAAGCAGTATTAAATGATTGTGAAAATATAGAAAAGAAATCTGTTAAAGAAAAAATTTGTGCAGAAAAAGATGTTGCTATATTGAGTAAAACTTTAGCAACTATTATTAGAGATGTTGATATAAATTTCGATTTTGAAAAAGCAGATATAATTCTTCCAAATATTGATAAGGTTACTGAATTTCTTAAAAAGATGCAGTTTTATTCTTTTGTGAAAAATATCAATCCTATATTATCGTCTTTTAATCCTAATGAAGAAATTCAAGAGCAAAAAATTATTCCTATTTTAGAACAGAAAAAAGAAGTGTCATTTGATAATGGACAATTAGGTCTATTCTCTCAAGCTGTTAAAGAATCTGTTGGAGATACTGAGTTTGAGTCTGTTAAAGTAGATGATTCTAATATTGATGCTTTAATCTCTGAAATCAAAGATGCTGGCATGTTTGCTATAAATTTTTATATTGAAAATGAAAATAAGATAATTGGTTTTGCAATAGGGGTAAATGATAAAGGATATTATTTATCAGAAAATTATTTATCAAAAATAAAAGATATTTTAGAAAATGAGAAGATAAAAAAATATTTTTACGATGCAAAATTTACAATTAATTTATTAAAATCAAATGATATAGAATTATCAGGTTTGGATTACGATGTTCTTTTAGCAAGTTATGTAAAAGACCCAAATAGAAATCATTCTTTAGATTTTCAAGCAATGGATTTTTTGAATCATATAATGCTAAATAAAATAGAAATTACTCAGGAATGTACTGAGCCAATGTGGAAATATGCTGCTGATGAAGGATATACAATATTAAAGTTAACTGAATATTGGAAAAATAATTTATCAGAAAATGAAAAAAATATTGTTGAAAATATTGAAATTCCATTAACAAAAGTTCTTGCAAAAATGGAATATATTGGAGTTGCCATTGATGTTGAATATTTAAAAAGTTTATCTTCTTATATGACAGAGAAGCTTGCTGAATTAGAAGAATTTATATATCAATTAGCTGGTGGACCATTTAATATCAACTCTCCAAAGCAAGTTGCTGAAGTTTTATATGATAGATTAGGAATAAAAAATAAAAAGAAAAAATCACGTTCTACTTCTGCTGAAATATTGGAAGAATTAGCTTTAGAATATGAAATTTGTGATTATATTTTGCAACATAGAAAATTCTCAAAGTTAAAATCTACTTATACTGATTCATTACCAGCATTAATATCTAAAAGAGATGGACGTATTCATACAACTTATAATCAAGCAACTACAGTTACTGGTCGTTTGTCTTCTTCAAATCCTAATTTACAAAATATTCCAATAAGAACAGAAGAAGGTAATAAAATCAGAAATGCTTTTTGTTCACAAGATAAGGAACATAATATAATCTTATCTGCAGATTATTCTCAAATAGAATTAAGATTACTTGCTCACGTATCCGGTGATGAACATTTGATAGAAGCTTTTAATTCAGATATTGATGTTCATACTCTAACGGCATCAAAGGTTTTTGGTGTAAAAATAGATGAAGTAACAAAGGATATGAGAAGAAAAGCTAAGGCTGTAAATTTTGGTATTGTTTATGGACAATCTAAGTATGGACTTGCAAAAAATTTAAATATTTCAAATAATCAGGCTCAAGAGTTTATCGATAAATACTTTGAATCTTATCCAAAAATCAAACAATATATGCAAGATAAGATTGATTTTGCAAATGAACATGGTTATGTTGAAACAATATTAGGAAGAAGAAGATATTTAGCTGCGGAATTAGGTAGTTCAAATTATCAAATGAGAGAATTTGCTCAAAGAGCTGCAATTAATCAGCCATTACAAGGAACCGCCGCAGATTTAATAAAGCAAGCAATGATAAAAGTTGATGAAGAACTTAGCAATAAAGGTCTGAATGCTAAAATGATTATGCAGGTTCACGATGAACTTGTGTTTGAATTACCAAAAGAAGAACTTGAAGAAGTTAAAAATATAGTTGTAACATGTATGGAATTAGGGCAACCATTAAAAGTTCCATTAGAAGTTGATGTGAATTATGGTGAATCATGGAAAGAATAATAATTAGAGTATTTTGCATATTAATTTTATATTTGTGTCTTGGTGTTAATTCTTTTGCTAATCCACCAGCTCAAACAACAACTACACCTTTGGGTATTCCTCAAAATGTTACTTTGCCTCAATGTGTTAAAACCTTTAATATAGGGTATGAAAAATTATTCCTACTGACAGAGGCTGCAATTAATCATAATAATTTTAATATTGAAGAAATACAATCACAGGGAGGGTACATTGTATTTTCATATTATCAATATAAATTTCTAGCAACAGTTTTTACTTTTGGTAGTAATAAGGCAATCTTAAAAATTACACCTTGTAATAACAATTACACATTTCCTCCTTTGATTATAAGAAATGTATTTAATTATATAGCAGCGAATCAATATAAAAAGTTTTAATAAAATAAAAGGCTTAGTTAATTATTTAACTAAGCCTTTGTATATTTTAGTTGTTTATTATTCAATGTCGAATCTGTCAGTGATGTGAACGATTTCTTGAGAGTCTTTGAAGATTTTGTCACCTGCTGCTTTGTAGATTCCTGATCTTTTTGCTGAGTCGTGAGCCGCAAATGCTATTGGAGAGAAATCAGAACCGATTACTGTATCTACACCTTTTTGAACAAGGTTGTTTAAGTTTTTAGTTGTTTCTTGGCCAAGACTTCCGTCGATATTGTATTCAGTAGGAACAATAACTATTCTGTCAACGTTTATTGCACTGTTTCTGATAGCTGTTCTATTGTTATTGAATAATGAAGCATTTGTTAAATCGATGTATAAGTATTCACCGTTTGCAAATTCTGTTGTGTTTGCATTTGTATTGAAGATTTCAGCGTATTCAAATCTGTTATCTTCAGGATTGATGATTGCTAATTTGTCGCTATCACAGTTGTTAACAGAGATGTTGTTAGCATTTTCGATTGATAAAGTACCGTTTGTTGTTACGTTGTTAACGATTGCGTTTTCAGTTGTGTTAACAGTAACGTTGTTAGCTTTGATTGTTTGACCATCAACTGTTAAATCACCTGTAGCTGTGATGTTAACATTGTTACCTATTAATTTAACAGCTTCGTTAACGATTGCATCACCTGTTTTGTTGTAGTTGATATTACCTTTAGTGTTTGCTGTAAATTCATTACCGAATTCAGGGTTTTCGAATGTTAAATCTGATTCGCTGTTGAAAGTTGCATTGTTTGCTGCATTAACTTTGATATCACCTGTATATTTAGCATTTGAAGTTACGTTGTTAGCTTTAATATCTGCAGAACCGATTGTTGTATTGTTATCAACAGTTACATCGTTGTTTGAGTGAGCTTTGAATGCGTTTACTACAGAGTCAACGAATGATAATTTGTTTTCGCTGTTGAATTCAGCTTTATCTGCATTAACTTTGATGTTGCCGTTGTGGTTTGCATTTGAAGTTACGTTGTTACCTTTAATGTCTGCAGTACCGATTGTTGAATTTTTGTCTATAGCTACATCGTTGTTTGAGTGAGCTTTGAAAGCGTTTACTACTGTATCAACGAATGATAATTTTTCATTGCTGTTAAAGTCTGCTTTGTTTGCGTTAACTTTGATATCGCCTGCGTAGTTAGCGTTTGAAGAAGTTACGCTGTTAGCTGTCATATCAGCTGTATTGAATTCTGAATCATAGATACCGATTGTGTTAGAAGCTTTTAATAATGCATCTTCTGCAACGTTTGTATCCCAAATAGTGATTTTGTTTGTTGAATCTAAGTTAAGAGAACCGATTTTAGTAGCTTCACCGTTGTTACCAACTTTGTCCCAAGAACCAACGTAGATTTCGCCGTTGCTTGTAACTTTTAAAGTATCAGTGATATTAGAATCCATAACTTTTAAGATTTTGCCGTCATTTTGGATAAATGTTGCATTATTTGCATTCACAACAACTTCTCCATTATAGCTTGAATCTTGTGATATAATGTCTTTTCCTTTAAAAGTTGCAACTGTATTTTGTTTGCCTAAGATATTTTCCCAAATTGAGCCTGTTGCAACTTTAATGTTGTTTGCTACAACGTTACCGTTTGCTTCAGCTTTTAATGCTCCTTTTGTTTCAATGTTATTAAGATTAATGTTGTTACCAAAGAAACTTGTTAATTTAGAGTAGAATGATCCTGCTGTATTGTCTGCTGTTAAGTTTTTATCTGTTTTAAATTGTAATTCGTTGCCTGCTGTTAATTTATATTTGTCAGTAAATGCTTTGTTAATATTTAAGTCAGAACCATTTTTTGTAAATGATAAAGTATTTTTAGCATCTGCTGTTAAAATTCCTCCAACATTTGGATTTACGAAATGTAAGTTTTCAGGAGATGTAAATTGAGCATCTTTTGCTACGTTTAATAATATATTTCCACCAATTGCTGTGTTTTTACAAATAACACTATCATTATGTTCCCAATATGTATGACCAGATAAAGGTCCTTCAATTTTAATTGTTGGTAATGAGAATGATGCTTCACCTTTAACAGTTGAATCTACTACGTTAATTCCTTTTAATTGAGAGTGTGCAAATAAGTTTCCTAATGTACTGTTGCTTATAATAACATCTCCCCAAGCTGTTAAATTTGTTGATCCAGAAACATTGCTATTGCTAACTTTAATATCTCCAAATAAGTCATTTTCACCTGTTAATAAATCCCATAATTCATCCCAAGAACCTGGAAGATGAACATTTGATCTAACAGATAAATTACCATTAACATTTGAATCTACAATATTTACAGTTTTAATAGGAGAAGAGATTGAAACGTTACCTTTATCTGTAATTAATTGTAAGCCTCCGTTTGGAGTTTTAATAGATGTTGTTGCAACTTGAATAGTATTACCTGATTCAAATTTTACACCTTGTGTATTTCCTGTTGCTATAAAGTTAGCACCATCTGTTGTTTGTAAAACAACATTTCCTTTACTTGCTACTAAATCTGCATTTTTAATATCAATTCCTTTAGCTAAAATGTTGATATCACCTGCTTCGATTGAAGTATTTCTACCAGCTGTTCTCCAATCTCCTTTTTCAAAAACAATAACTGCATAATCATTATCATATTCAGCCATGTCAATTTTATTTTTTAGAAGTGCTTGATCTGCTAAATCTGTATATTTAATATCTGTTAAGTTTTTAGTTGTAAACATTATGCTACCAGATGTTTCAAATTGTCCACCTTGCATAAGCATACCGTTTGGGTTAGAAATGATAATTTGTCCTTGTTCTCCAGTAACTCTACCTGCAAAAGTTGACATACCATTTAATACATTATTTAAAACAACATGATTGCCATTTGCGAAATTTAGTGTTTGGTAACTTCCTACATTTAATTGTCCCCAATTGATAACTGCATTACCATTAAAGTGCAAAGTTGCTTCATTTTTATTAAGTCCTAAAAGACCTCCATTTTCAAAACCTTGGAATCCTCCACTTGAACTTACAATATTCGCACCGTTTGCTCCTGTTCCTCCAGTCATTGTATTATTTCCTAATACATCTCCTGTCATTTGGTAACCAAATGCACTTTGCATTGACATAAATGATACACATAATGTGCTTGCAATAACTTTTTTAACTAAATTCCCCATTTTTTAATTCCTTATAACTTAACAAATAAAACTTACCACTTACAAATTTATAAAGATTATAAACTTAAAAAAATTGCTTTAAAATAAAAAAACATGTTTTTTTGTTTACAAAACTTTAAATACATTAAATGGTTGATGGCAACTTGATTTATAAACATTAATATATTTATGGGGAAATGTACCGGTATGGAAGCTTTAGATAATCAAATTAATACAAGTTTTTCTAGTGAACTATATCGCCAATTTGGTTGGTTTAGTGATATTTTCTTGCCTCCAGTGCAAGAAGCTAGTGATGAATTTTTTGATAAAGGATTTGAATTTAAACTTGTTTCGATTAGTGAAAACATGAATGTTTTGACTAAATCAGAAAGCTTTTTCGTAACTAAAGTTCAGGTAGGTCCAAGAAATGATATTTTTATCAGAATATCTCAAACTGCTATTTCGGTTATATTAGATAAAATTTTAGGTAAAACAAATAAAAAATTTGATTTATCCTCAATTTCTGACTTAGAAGCTAAGATAATAACGTCTTTTAATGATTATTTATATGCCAAAATATCTGACAATATTAACAAAGAAAATATAACTAAGCATCCAGATGAAATTAATATATCTTATTTTGTTCGTAATATGAGTTCAGATGAAAGTGCAAGATTTGTAATATCAATACCGAAGCAAATGCTTAATCCTAAAACATTAGCAGAACCGGAAAATCCTTTAGATGATAGAACATTTAAAGATGCATTATCTGAAGTTAATTTACATGTAGGTTCTACAATGTTCTCAGTTAATGATATTAAGAATATTTCAGTAGGTGATGTTGTTTTATTTGAAAATAGTAAATCAGATGAAATGACTTTAGTATGTGATAATATTTTACAAAAATTTAATTTAAATCCTAATCCGGAATTAATAATTCCATACGATGACAATGGAGGTGACGACATGGATAACAGCGTAAACATTACAAACTTGTGGGATAGTCTACAAGTTGAAATGAGTGCTGAGTTTGATAAAGTTAAAATTTCTTTAGGAGAACTAAAAGATATACAAGAAGGGTTAGTTGTAGATATTAGTTCTGTATATAATAATAAAGTTTCTTTGAAAGTAGGTGACAAACTTATTGCAAGAGGTGAACTTGTTATTATAAATGATAGATATGGTGTAAAAATATCAAATGTAACTGCGGATGATATTATGGCTGGTGCACCTTTAAGTGTTGCAGATGTAAATCCAGTTCCTGCTGATTCACAACCTGCTAAACCTGCTATTCAAAATCCTGCAGCAGCAGAAGCACCAGCTCAACCTGCTGGTGGTGGCGCTGGTGGCGGTGATGATTTTGATTATAGTGATTTTGATATTGATGCTGACGATTTATAGTTTCTTTCAGATTAATATTTAACTATTTATAAAGATTGTGGGGAAATAAAATGGGATATTTGACACATTTTGTAGTTTATATATTAGCAATGCTTAGTGTAATTGGGATTGCATTATTTGTATATAAAAAATTTAGTATATCAAATATTGGAGGTAAACGTTCTGGTTCATTAGCGATTGAAGAAGTATTAAGTCTTTCTCCTAGAAAAACTCTATATGTTGTTAATGCTAATGGGGAAAAATTCTTAATCGCAGGTGACTTAGAAAGAACAACATTGATTTCAAAGTTGAATAATAATGTTCCTCAACGTAATTATCATAATCCAGTAGATTTATCAGAATTTATAAAGAAAGAAGAACAGTTATTAAACGGTGAAAAACCACCAGTAATGAAAAATTTAGTAAAAAAGTTGGGAGAAAAATCTGAACGTTTTTCTTAAGAGGGAATAAAAATGGAGTTTTTAAAAGATATAAATCCTGTTTTACAAATGTTGGTTGTAATGTCTGTATTTTCATTACTTCCATTTATGTTTTGTTGTATGACAAGTTTTTTAAGATTTACAATAGTATTTTCAATGCTTAAAACAGCATTAGGTACACAACAAGTGCCTCCATCAATTGTAATTATTGGTTTAAGTATGATACTTACATTCTATACAATGAGTGGGGTTTTCCAAAAAATGTATGATTATGGATCTGTACCATATCAATCTTCTAAAAATATTGTTTTAGCAATAGAACAAGGCTCTAAACCATTAAAAGAGTTTATGATGAAACAGACAAGAGAAAGTGATTTAGCATTTTTTGTTGAATTAGCAAGAAAGACTCCTCCAAAATCACCAGAAGAAATTAACATGTGGGAAGTTGCTCCTGCATATATCTTAAGTGAATTAAAGACAGCTTTTGAAATAGGGTTCATTGTTTTTGTTCCATTCATTGTATTAGACTTAATTGTAGCTAATATTTTATTGGCTCTGGGGATGTTCATGTTATCACCTACAATTATTTCTTTACCGTTTAAGTTGTTGATATTTATCGCAGTAGATGGTTGGGCATTGATTGTACAAGGTCTTGTACAAAGTTACAATTAAGGGGTTTAGATTTATGGAAGTTCTATTAGAATATTTAGCAAAAGGTTTTATGACAATGTTAGCAATATCAATGCCATGCGTATTAGTTGCTGCGGTAATTGGTTTGGTTGTTGGTATCATACAGGCTGTAACTCAGGTTCAAGAACAAACTATTGCAGCTGCTCCAAAGATTTTTGCAGTATTCCTAGTAATTATAATCGGAGGTATGGGATTCATAAAACTTTTAACAAATCTTTTTGAAGAAGGAATGGGATTAGCTTTTAATTTGGTAACAAAAAATGATAATTATGTACTAGCTGCTGATTATTATCGCTATACTTCTCCATTGCAACCTGGAGAATTATCAGAAAGATATCCTGAAAATCTTAAATTGAGAGATGTTATCAAAAAACCTAGTGATGCTCCATTTATTAATCAAGATGAAAAACTTAGATATGATAAATCTCCAAGAACTCCAATGCCAAAACCTAATTTCATTGAAACAAATAAAATTATAGGTAGATAATTATGAAAAAGTTTTTAGTTTTAATATTTAGTTTATTTGTATCTATGCCAGCTATGGCGTATCAAAATTATATTTTGATGGCAGATAAACCGATAACAAATATTCAAATTTCTAATGATGAAGTTTTAAAAGTTGAACCAATAAGTTCTACAAAAGGAAAAGGAACTTCAATGATGATAATTCCAAGAACAGTTGGAGCAACAAGACTATCTTTTTGTAAAGGACGTAAGAAAATACATTTGTGTGTTTCAATAAGCGAAGATAAAACATATATTAAATCAAAAAATGGAATAAAGCTTGTTCCTGTTGATTTACCTGTGGAGTTAAAAAAATAGATGGATGATTTTGTTTCACAATTAGGCCATATGTTTCCTCAACTTGCTGCAAATATTACAGCAGGCTTAATTGTGTTTGCAAGAGTTTTAGGTTTTATTAGATTAGCTCCTGTTTTTAACAAGAAGGAAGTTAATACGATTGTAAAACTATCTTTGGCTTTATTATTAACAGGTATTTTTGTTGCTACATTACATGTTGGTCCACCACCTAAAGATAATTCTCTTTTAGTTTCAATTCTATTGAATTTTGTAACTGGTGCAATGATTGGATATATGGCTCAATTAATATTGTTAGCAATAGATGCAGGAGCTGATATGATTAATATGCAAATGGGTTTATCATCAGCAATGGTTCTTGATCCTACGACTCAAAGCCAAACATCTATTTTAGGAAAATGTATTTCTCTTTTAGGTATATTAATATTTATTGAAGTTGGCGGTCTATATTGGTTAATTAATGCATTTGTTAGAAGTTTTCAAATATTTCCTGTATATGCAACTTCTATTCCACTGATGAAAATTGTTAATATGGATTATTTAATCCAATTATCTTCAAATGTTCTATATATGGGTCTGCAAATAGCATCTCCAGTATTATTAGCAACATTAGGCCAAGATATTATTTTGGGTGTAATTTCTAAAACTGCTCCTCAAGTAAACGTATTCCAATTAAGCTTCTTATTCAAACCAGTATTCGGGGCTGCTATTTTAGTTTGGATTTTACCAATGTTAGCAAATATTATTTCTGATTACTTTAGATCTTATTCAAATATTTTTTAATTAAATAATTTAAAAATTTTTGATAAGAATGTTTCTTTTTTTTCTAGTTGTTCAATTCTTTCAGATAATTTTTTATTATGTTCAATTAATTCTTGTAGTTGTTCTGCTAAGATTTCATTATCTCTTTTGTAGCCACCTGCTTCAATTAATTTTTCTGCCATATCAGAATTCTTAATATCATCAGTAATTTTTTTCGCAACAGATTCTGCAAGCATTTGTAATGTTTGTGTTGTTACATCAAGTGTAAGATTTCTTAGCTCAGGTTTAAAGCTAGTTGTTTCGTTTATTTCTGAAGTAGAAGAAATTGTTGGAAGTTGAGTTTTTTCTTCAATAAATTCTTCAGGTTCGTTAACGTTTACTAACTTATTAAGTTTACGAATAATTTGTTCATCAGAAAAACCTTGAGCTTTAAGGTTAATACCTTTTTTTATTCTCTCAATTGCAAAATCGTCATAATATTCTTCTTTTTCTTCATTTTCATAAACTGCATCTATTTTCCACAAGTTAATGAATGTAGATAGAGTTTTTCTATCAATGTAATAATTTTCACTATTGAGTTTTAGAAGAATATCATTTTTATTGTACATTTATTTGACCTTATCTTTTTATTTGTCTTGCTATATCTCTTTCTTGAGTTTTTTTAGTTATTGCTTCTCGTTTGTCATATAATTTTTTACCTTTTGCAAGTCCAATTTCTAATTTTGCTAAACCTTCTACAAAAAACATTTCAAGAGGAATTATTGAGTATCCGTCTTTTTTTACTTTCATATGAATTTTTAGAATCTCTTTTTTGTTTAAAAGTAGTTTTCTTACTCTATCAGGTTTATGATTGTATCTATTACCTTGCTCATAAGGTGAGATATGGGATCCATAAAGAAAAACTTCACCATCTTCAATCTTTGCAAACGCATCTTTTAGGTTAACTGCATTTCGTCTTACTGATTTAATTTCAGTACCTGTAAGAACAATCCCTGCAGTATATTTTTCAAAGATTGTAAAATCGTGAAAAGCTTTTCTATTTGTTGTGATAATTTTCTTTCCCATAGTTTGAATTATAATCCAAACTAATATGATTGAAAAGTAATTATTAAGGTTTATATTTGTATCCTTGATGGCTGTTTCTTCTTAATAATTCTTTATCGATTTTATTTAGGCAGTCTAATTTTTTCCCTATCCAACGTGGTGCAATTAATTCTTTTTTTAGTCCGTTACCTGCAAGTCTATGTATTGTTGTTTTAGGTGGTAAATATTCAAGAAAATCGCATACTGTTTGAATGTATTCATCTTCTGACATAAAATCTACTTCTTTGTTTTTATACATTTTTGCAAGTTTAGTATTTTCTAATGCACATAGCATATGGATTTTTACTCCATCAATTTCTAATTCTGCAAGTTTTTGTGCAGTTTGCATCATTTCATCATGTGTTTCCCATAGACCTAATATTACGTGAGCGCAGGTATTTATTCCGTATGATTTTGTTTTTTCGTATGCTCTTAAAAATGTATCAAAAGTTTCCCCACGATTAATCTTTTTTAAGGTTTTATCGTGTATAGATTGTAAACCGTATTCAATCCAAGTGTAGTAATCTTTAGAGATATCGCTTATTAGTTTTAATTTTTCATCATCTACACAATCCGGTCTTGTTCCTATTGATAATCCTACAATATCAGGATGTGTTAGTGATGCTTTGTATATTTTTTCAAGCTCGTTAACAGGCTTATAAGTGTTTGTGTATGCTTGAAAATATGCCATAAATTTTTCAGCTTTAAATCTTTTTGATAATGTCTCAGCACCTGTTTTTACCTGTTCTTCTATTGATAGCAGGTTAGAATGAGCTTGAGAAAAACTTCCTGAACCATCACAAAAAATACACCCTCCAGTAGATATTGTTCCATCTCTGTTTGGACATGAAAAACCTGCATCAAGGGTGATTTTATAAACTTTTGCACCAAATTTATTTTTTAAATATGCGCTGAATTGATTATAGCGTTTGTCAGTATTATTAAAAAACATTATTGGTTTTCGTTATTGTTTTCAACTATTGGATATACATAGTGTTCACCACAATTAGGGCAAACTACTTCTTGTTGCTTCCCTTCTTCTAATTCAGCAACTTCAAATAAAGTTCTGCATCCTGATTGAGTACATCTTATAGCCCATGTAGGTCTTACTAATCTTGCCATATTCTTCTCCTTATTTATGTACTAATATACTATCATTTTAACAAGTGTTTGTAAATAAAATTTTTCATTGTGATAAAATTAAGAGTAATAAAGAGGATATTAGAATGAAAAAGTTATTTATATTAATTTTAAGTTTATTATTTGTGCATAATATTGCATTTGCAGATGTTCAATATAATTGTGCAGTTCCTGAAGGGTTATCTTCTCCAGTTGCAAGAGGAATTACAAATGCTTTAGGGATGAATTTTTTGACTAAAAAGGTAGCAAAGGTCGCTATCGTAAGATTGTTGAAAAAGAATGCTCAAGGTGATTATGATGTAAAAATTGATTCTTATTCAGCAATGGACTTAAAAAAAGGCAAATTTAAATCTGTAAAAATAGATGCAAAAGATATCAACGCAAAAGGTGTATATGTTTCATCGGCTCATTTAGAAACAATTTGTCCATATAACCATGTTGATTATTGGCAACATCCAGCAATTTTTTATACAGATGTTCCAATGACTTTTAATGCTGTTATAACAGAAGATAACCTAAATAAAACTCTTATTGATATGGGATATATTAAAAGATTAACTGATATAAAATTAGGAAGTTTCTCATTCTTCTCAGTAGAGGATGTATCATTTAAGCTAAAGCATAATAAGCTTTATTTACTAGTATATATGAAAGCTCCAGTTTTAATGGGTGAAAAGACTATTAAAATGACATTTTCAGGCAAGCTAAATATTGAAGATGGTAAAATAGTCCTTGAAAACTTACAATCTGAAAATTTACGCAATGTAGATTTGAGTAAATTTGTTGATATGATAAATGATTTAAATCCTTTTGATTTACCATTAAAAGTATTTAAAGGTACAGATACAATATTATCAATCAAGAATATCAAAATACTTGACAATAAGATATATATTAATGGTATTATGGTCATAAAGAGGTCTACATATGGGCAGAAAGAAGAAGAGAAAGAGTAATAACAACTTAAAAAACTTAGGTTTAGGTGCTTTAATTGCAACATTGGGTATATTTGGCTATTTGAATTATGTAGATGGAAATTTAAATTTCAAACTGCCATCAATGGATATTTTGTACAAACATAAAAATGAAGCTAGAATAGAAGAACCTATAATACCTCAAGAGCCTATACAAAAACCAAAAGAAAAAGAAACAATAGCAGAAAAATCTTTACCAAAGGTTAAGGTATATTTTATTGGCCATAATAATGACAAAACTGTATATAGAACAGTGTACCGTGTAAACGATACAAAAACTTCAAATATTGAATATGCGGTAAAATGTTTGTTGCAAGGTCCAACACAATATGAAAGAAATATGGGTGTTTATTCAGAAATTCCGCCAACAAAATTGTTATCAGTAACTGAAACATCAACAAAAGTTATAATAAATGTTTCTGATAGCTTTGGAAATGGTGGTGGAGCTGATAGCCTTTATAAAAGAATGTATCAGTTGATAAAAACAGTAAATAATAACACAGAAAAAGCGGTATATTTAAAAATAAATGGTCAACTTGTTGAAACATTAGGTGGAGAAGGTTTAATGTTGAAACAGCCTCTTGATGGGAGCTCTTTAGATGACTAAGGATATTGATTATTATATGAATTTAGATTGGACCTTAATAGAAGGTGAAGATTTAGATTTTAATGGCGAACCTTATCATTATATTGAAATAAAAGAGATTCCAAGCTTTGTTTTTTGTGCAAAAACAAGAGAAAAAGCGCTAGAAAATTATAAAAAACAATTAAAGTTAACTTTAATGATTATGCTAGAAGATAATGAGCATATAGTTGAACCAGGTGAAGATACCGATGATGATATTGATTGGGAGAGCATTTGTCCATAATGAGTAAGTTAGAAATTTATATAAATGATTTACAATATTCTGATTTAGATTCTCTTATGGAAATTGAATCAACTGCTTATGGTGAGCATCATTGGTCAAAAGATTCTTTTGCAAATGAGTTGAATAATAAAGTTGCTAAGTATTATGCCGTAAAAAATAATAAAGCAGAACTTGTTGGATATATGGGAGTTTGGAATATTGTAGATGAAGCCCATATTACAACAATAGCGGTAAAAGAAGATTTTCGCCGTATGCATATTGCAGAAGCTCTTATTGCTAAAATGTTAGAGGATTGCTATAATAACTATATTAAATATATAACTCTAGAAGTGAGAGCTGGGAACGTTCCAGCAATTAAACTATATGAAAAATTTGGGTTTAAGTCTTTGGGGGTTAGAAAAGGTTATTATCAAGATAATGGCGAAGATGCATTGATAATGTGGACAGAAAATATTTTTCATGATGCTTTTAAAAACAATTTGAAAAATGTAGTAGAAAAATTAGACGATTATTTAATTATAAAATGACAAAGAGAATTGAAGCACAATTAAATAAGTTTATAAATAATGGTGAAGCTGCAAGATTTACACTTGGAACATTAGTATTGATGTTATGTTCTGGTTTGTTAATGATAATTGCAACTTTTACTCAATTTAGTTTTTCTCATCCTATAATTCCAATGGATTTGTTTTCTCATTGGGGAACATATTTTACTCCTGATGGGGTTAACTGGCATGGGTTTGTAAAACATTATAAATATATTCCACAAATTCCTGCAGTGTTTTTTATATTAAGCTTATTGGATAGAAAATATTCAATGTTAACAATTGCAGGGTATATAGTTCTTGGCTTAGTAGGTTATCCAATTTTCGCTCTAGGTGGAGGTTGGAGATATATTTTTGAGTATGGATTTTATTATATTTTAGGATATGTACCAGCATTGTTTTTTGCAGGTTCTATTATCAAGGGAAATTATTCATTCATAAATATTTTAAAAGCTGTATTTGTTGGTGTTTTGGTAATTCATTTAACAGGTTGTTTGGGTATGGTATTCATTGCAACCTTAAAGCATGAAACATCAACAACAATAGGTGGTTGGATTCTTACTATGAGTGGAATGAAAATATTATATGATATGTTTTTCAGCGTGATTGCAATGTGCCTAGGTCAATTTGTTAAACGTTTATTGTGGATTGTAATGAGCTAGTTTGTAATTTGTTTTAAATTGTCAATTGGATCTGTTGCTGTTTTTATATCATAGTATTCATTTAAAACATTGACTAAGGTAGGGTTTAACATAATTGGTGTACATTTACTTAAATATATGTTTTTTATTCCCATAGTTTTAAGATTTATTATGTTAGAAATAGTATGTTTATCACACTTTGAAATGAATAAAGATAAATCAATATCTTTGTCTTGGATATGTTTTTCAATTTCATTAAGTATTAAATAAACTAGATAAAAATCATTGATACTATTAAATGAAACAATGTTAGGTTTTTCATTTATAGAAAATCCTAAATTGATTAAGAATGTATCGTCAGGGATGTTTTTAATAATATTTTCATAATATATTCTATTTTTTTGATTAAGATTATCAGGACTTAATATTATTATATGTTTTATATTATCTATATTATTATTTAAATATTCTAATTTTGTTTCGATTTTATTAGCGGAATAACCTGCTTTAATTTTTGGTTTATTTTTACCTGTTTTAAACCCTTTTGCATTAAGTGCTGATTTAATGATTTCAGAATAATCATTATTTATTTTAATCGCACCTTTGGGAACGAAGTAGTCAGTTGTAAACAGTCTGCCTCTGTATAGATATTCAATATTTTCAGTAGCAAATTTTGTTATTAGTATCGCTCCTGGGAAATTTGCAAAATCAAGTAAACAATTTTCTATACCCATTCCGAAATGTCCTATAAGGTTAGAGTATTGGTTTGTAAATTTAGGATAGAAATGTGCTTGAATCATTTCACCATGGGTATATACATCAATATTTTTATCTTTTGTGTTTTCAAGAAGATCTTCTAGTTCTCTAATGTTACAACCTGCAACAAGAATAGCTTTATTAGGTCTAGTAGATTGAGAAATTTCTGTTTCTTCTATGTCGCCATATCTTTGTTGTTTCAACTCTTGAATTTTTATAAATATTTCATGGTCAACTTTACTACTTAATTTAATAGCATCAAGAATATCTTCAAGCTTTGTATCCGTATAATTTAGAAAATTAAGTAAGATTAATAATTTTTCAAACGCTTTATTTGCGATTTCTTCATCTTTGCTATAACTTTCTAATTCAACAATATTTATACATAGACTCTTAATAATAAATCCCATAATTTCAAGTAGACTTTTTCTTTCTTGAGATAGGCATTCGTTTCTTTCTCCAAATTCTTTTTCACCTTGTTTAATTAGGGCGTTAATATTATTGATTTTGCTATCAAGCTTAATATTTGTTTTTATATATTTAGGCTCGATATTTTTATCTTTGCATAATTTTATATAAGTTTTTTTAGAATTAATTATTAAAGTTTTAATATTTATAAGAAGTTTTTCAAATTGTTCATTTTGGTATTCTAGATTTTGCATAAGCATTGATATTGTATCTAGAATAATTTTTTTTGCATCTTTATTATGCCCGCCAAAACTTTGTAGCTCAATAGTGTAAAAAGTTAATAGTTTGAGATACATAATAAGAACTTCTTGTAATGAGGAAGTTCTAGGGCCTATTGAACATATCCCTTTAGATATGCAGCTGTCATATTGATAATCTTCATAGTAATTGTAAAACATAGTAATTATATTATGTTTTATAAGAGATAATTTTAAATTATCCTAATGGTTATACTAAAGTATAATCTTTTCTTCTTTCCTATTGTTGTTTATATAGCAATATAATATAATAAAATTATATATCACAACTATTACATTAAAGGCCTAAAAAGAAGAGATGAGATTAGTTATTGATTTAAGAGAAGTCAATAATGTGTTAATTTATTGCGGATTAAGTTCCGTTTGTTGTGATGCAAAAGATTTGGGATTAAAGATAGGAGTATATAGATATTGGAGGATGCTGATATGATAACTATGCAGACAGACATATCAGGATTAATCCTTCAAAATACATTGAGTGCAAATACTCAGGGCTTAAATCGTTCAATAGCAAAGATGACCACAGGTTATAAAATCAATCAGGCAAAGGACGATGCAGCTGGTTATTTTGTTGCAGAGAAATTATCAACAAAAATATCCTCAATGATGAAGGCACAGCAGAATGTGGATGAGGGAATAGCCTTGCTTCAAACTGCAGAAGGTGCATTGGATAATATGTTGGGTCTATTGCAACGATTGCGGGATTTGGCAGAGCAGGCAAGTAATGAAGTTTATGCGGAAGATTCGCGCAAAGCAATGCAGGCAGAGGCTGATGAGATAATAGAACAGATAGAGCAGATAAGAAATTCAACAGAGTTTAATGGTTTAAATTTATTTTATACCCCAATAGACGAAAGTGGAAAACCAATCCGTGGGAACTTTAGTGGAAGGTCAGCTTTAAGTAATAGTAAAATATCAATATCAGGAACAAGTATTTCAAGTAGTAAACCAGAGACAAAGAATGTAGATTTTAGTTCAGCATTGTCATCAATAGATAGTGAATTAAAATCGTTAAAAAAAGATGTAGCCGCAACATCATCAACTTTATCAAGTTCAACAACAGAAAATAGTCCAATAACATATGCTCCAAAGGCCGGTGATATAGAAGGAGCAGTCGATGTTGCAGGAGGAGCGACAAAGGTAGTAACGATAGACGGAGTTGATTACACCGTAAAGAATAGATTAACAACTGAGCAAACATTTTCTTATACAAAAGATACAACAACCGGAGAGGTTACCTTTATTTGTAATAGTTTTGATATCAAAGGTCAGTTAGATGTTGCTCATAATATTATTGTTGCTGGTCGAAGTAATAATGTTTATGGCGGTAATTCTGCGGATATTATTCAAACTATAACTGGAGCATATGGTAATACTATTTATGGTGGTGATGGGGATGACAATATAATAATTTCTTCAGGTGCTGGGTCGAGTGTATATGGACAAGATGGTAATGATACGATTACAAACAATAGTGGTGGTTACACTATGGATGGTGGTAATGGTGATGATGTTATAAATGTTAATGTTGGGAGTGGCTGTACCGTCCGAGGACAAAAGGGTAATGATACTATAAATATTAAATCAAGCAGTTCAAATAATATTTATGGGAATGAGGATGATGATGTATTTAATATAATATCAGGTTCTAAAAACTATGTTAATGGCGGCGAAGGAAATAATAGCATAATAGATAATGGAACAGATACACAGAAAGTAAATGTTCCAGGAGCAAATTTATTTGAAATTTCATTTGCTAATAAGCAAACAATAACACAAAATATAAATGGAATAGATTATACAATAACTAATAACAATAATAGTTTGAACACTTTAAGTTATAGAATTGAATCTGATGGTGCAATCAATTTTTATAAAGGTGATAATTTTACAATAAAAGGAGATTTAAATGTTGCTCACAATGTTGTTTTGTCTTCTAATGTAATTTTTTATGGTGGCAATAAAACAGACAATATAAAAATAAACTATCATTATTTAACTGTATATGGTGGAGCAGGTGATGATAATATAAACATGCAATCTACTTTTGCTCTTTGTAAAATTTTTGGTGAAGAAGGTGATGATAATATTTCAATTTTAGGGAATCGTAATTATATAAATTCTGGAGATGGGAATGATACTATTAATACAAATTCTTCTTATTCTTATATTGAAGGAGGAAATGGTAACGATAGTATAATAACGAAGTCTGATGCAAAATATTCAACTTTTTATGACAATTCTGGAGCTAATACTCTGATTAATAACGGTAGTAATAATTTGATAAATGGTTTTGGAAATCAAGATAATTCGCAAGCTATATTAATAGGTGCTGGACAAACTCAATCTGTTAATATAAATGGTATTGATTATGATATAAAAAATGATTTTACAACAGCAACAGCAGTATTATATTCTCATAATCCTGTTACTAATAATATTTCTTTTTCTGGATATAAAGCAACAATAACAGGAGATAGAAATAAAGCTCATAATGTTAATTTATATGGATATGGTTTAAGGTTTAATGGTAGTGATTTATCAGATACAATAAATATGTATGTAAATGATGGTGTTGTTTATTCTTATGGAGGAGATGATATTTTAACGTCATATGTCTCAAGTACAATATATGCGGGAGATGGAAATGATGATGTTGTTTTAAATGCTGGCACAACAGTATATGGAGAAAATGGTGATGATACTATTACATTTAATGTTTCTACTGGGAATGCTGTAAATGGTGGTAATGGTGATGATACTTATAATATAAATGCCACAGTAACTAATTTAACTGATATAGGTGGGAATAATATATATAATATAAACACCTCTAATTCAAATATATCAGGTGCTTCAGGTAATGATACATTTTATATAAATGGAAGTAATAATACAATATTAGGTCAAGGAGGAGATGATTATTACGTAATTGATGGTAATAATAATAAAACTGATGGTGGAACAGGAAATAACTATTTTGTCGATAATGGAGTCGGCAATAGTTATACAAACGTAACTCGAGATCCAAATAGTGGAATGTTACGTTTTACCTACCAAGGAGAAACAAAAACATT
>CALUUV010000024.1 GCA_944324055.1 Candidatus Gastranaerophilales bacterium
AAAACTAAGGCTGACAATTCTGTTTTGTTCCAGCCTGATAGTTCTAACTTTACAAAATGTTTAATATCGCCCATATTCATTTTACTTTTCACTATTTATGTTATCTAATAAAAATAGATGAATGTAAAATTAACAGGACAAACTTTTTATAAAAACAAACTATTACACAAGGGATTAGAATTTGCAGCCAACAAAAGCGGAACTTTTATGGCTGGAGCGGCTCTTGCGTTTTCAACATTGCGCCCTTTATCAATACTTGCAACCCCAAAAACAGATAGAGAAAACAAAAAACTTGCGTGTGCAAAATCTATCGCATCAGCAGGGATTAATTATACAATTATGTATGGTTTAACAAATGTTCTTGCAAAAGGGATAAAAGGAATCGAAGAAAATCCTAATGCGTATTTAAAACCTAATACAATCAAAAAGCTTGAAGAAGCAGGCAAACCACTATCAGCATCAAAAAAATATCAATTTATTGCACAGTTATATAAACTTGGATTAGCAGTTGCAATGGCAATACCTAAATCAGCTCTTACTTGTGCACTAATCCCACCTATAATGAACAAATTTCTAAAAGGTAGAAATGAAAATAAAGTGGTAAATAATAGGACTAACCTTGAATTAGAAAATAGTAAATTTAAAAATAAAAAAATAACATTTAAAGGATTAAATCCATTATCAAAAGGTATTGGTAAGAGTATGGATAATCCGACAATGCAAAAAATGGCTGATAGGTTTAAGGATACAAATTATGCAATGCACATTCCTGTAATTGGGGATATTTTAGCGACTGGCGCATTTATACATCAGACCAATAAGAGTAAAAAGATAAAAGAAGACAGAAAAAAAGTTCTGAATTATAATGCAGCGATATCAACAGGCTTGAGTATTGGAGCAAGCTATGTTGTTGATAAGGCGTTGGATAAACCGACCGAAAAATTTATCAAGAAGTTTTCAGAAGTTAATAAAGACGCACCAAAACTTGCTAAATATGTAGAGGGAATAAAGATAGCAAAACCAACATTAATAATGGGAAGCATTTATTATTTGGCAATACCACTTGTTTCAACCTTCTGGGCAGAAAGAATTGATAACAAAAGGGGTAAAGG
This sequence comes from Candidatus Gastranaerophilales bacterium, assembly GCA_944324055.1. GTDB lineage: Bacteria > Cyanobacteriota > Vampirovibrionia > Gastranaerophilales > Gastranaerophilaceae > UMGS1585. The sequence goes on from CALUUV010000024.1 coordinate 1,113, forward strand.
GGTAAAGGAGTAAAGAATATATTTGCATCTCTTATTGTGATTATAAAATACTTCTTATACTCTAAAATTATAATTATTTGAACATGTTCAGTTAACTTGACAAAACAAGAAACATAGTAAATAATGTACATGTAGGGAAAAGCCTTAAAGGTGGCTAGACCTTTAAGACTTTCTTAACTCCCTATTTTGTGAATGAAAGCGCTATGGTAATTGCGAGAATAAGCCATAGTGCTTTTTCTGTTATACAGAATATCACATTTCATCACCACCTTTCCGTTTAAAGTCCTCTTAACAAGCCTGTGACGGCGGTGGTAAATAGGAGCTTACCCTTTTTCTGATTGTATTATAAATACAATCAGCCCTCAATAAATCGATGTGAAAAGCAAAAAATGTATATGAATTAAAACTATTTTAAATTTAACATCATTGTAATTTGTGAGTTTTTACATACTCTTTTATAAGAGTTGTTCCTAAATTTCCTGCTGTTCTATTTTGTTCTTCTGCTAATTTTTTGAACTCTTCAAATATTGATTTTTCTACAAGCAAAACAAATCTATGTTTTTCTTCTTTTTGCATATAATTCCCTTACAATTTTATTACAATTATTGTTTATTAAAACTTATTTCATAGCCCAAAATATCTGCGATTAATAACATTTCATTATAAGTAAGTGTTCCGCGTCTGAGTCTGTGAGATAAATTTTGTAATGAATAAGTACGCCCTGAAATCTCTTCCATTTTTATTGCAAGATCTTTCATCTTAATCCCTTCTTGGGCTAATAATGTTTTTACTTGTTCTCTTACTAACATTTGCATAATATTTATTATATTTTATTGTTTATTTATTGACAAATATGGCAACTTAAACTAAAATAATCAATATATATGTATATTATTTGACTTATTTGTATATTTATTAGTAATAAAACTTTATAAAGAGGTTATATGAAAAACAGCATTGAAATTAATTTGATAGAAGATAAAATGCTAGATGTTGGATGCAAAATTTCCATAATACGCAGTTTAGGCAAAGTTATCGAAAACATTGCAACAGATAACGACAACATAAAACAAGGAGATATCAATAACTTGCTCATCATTTTAAATGAAAGAATACAAGAAATGTACACAATATTCTGCAATATTGAAGAAATTCTACATATTTAAAGAGTTGTTATTTCCAACTTATATCTCTCTTAAAACTTTTTAATAGGTGATAGGAGAGGTTATATTCCTTCATTTTCCCCTTCCCCTATAAATTTACCCCCTATAAATTTACCCCTCGCCCATTACTTTGACGATAACACGTTTTTTGCGTTGGCCATCAAATTCTGCATAATAAATTTGTTGCCAAGTTCCAAAATCTAATCTTCCATTAGTTACTGGAACAATTACTTCATGACCGATTAGTAAACTTTTTAAATGGCTATCACCATTTGTTTCGCCTGTTCTATGGTGATTGTAGTTTATATCAAAAGGTGCTAATTCTTCTAACCATTTATCAATATCTGCAATAAGTCCGCTTTCTGCATCATTTACATATACACCTGCTGTAATATGCATTGCAGAAACAAGAACCATCCCTTCTTTTATACCACTTTTTCTAACAATTTCCTCTACTTCATCTGTTATATTGATATATTCTCTTTGACGCTCTGTACAAAACCATAAATATTCTGTTGCAAATTTCATAACATTAACTCCTTATTTAAATACGTGATGTCATTTTACAATAACTTGCAGGTTATAGAAAAATTTGTTACATTGTAAAAGGTATAATAAGGAGCGTTTTTATGAAAGTTTTGTTATTTAATGGTAGTTCTAACAGACAAGGTTGTACATATACTGCATTAAAAGAAGTTGCAGACAGTCTAAATCAAGAAGGAATTGAAACAGAGATTATCCAAGTTGGAAGCAAAGGAATAAGAGATTGTATTGGTTGTGGCGGTTGTAGAAATATAACTGAAGGCAAATGTGTATTCAATGACGATATCGTAAATGAAGTTATTGATAAAGCCAAAGAAGCTGACGGATTTATTTTTGGCTCACCTGTTTATTATGCACACCCATCAGGTAGAATTCTATCTTTTATGGATAGATTATTCTATGCAGGAAAAGCCAGTTTTATATTCAAACCTGCAGCTGCTATTGTATCTGCAAGACGAGCAGGTACTACGGCTTCTCTTGATGCTATGCTAAAACATTTCACAATAAACAACATGCCAGTTGTTTCATCAAGTTATTGGCCAATGGTTCACGGCGGGCAAAACAAGCCTGATGATGTTAAACAGGATTTAGAAGGATTACAAGTTATGAGAAACCTTGGCAAAAACATGGCTTGGTTATTAAAATGTATTGAGCTTGGCAAAAACAATGGATTAAATAGACCAGAATTAGAAGAACAAATTCTAACAAACTTTATAAGATGAAAATAACTGTACTTGTAGAAAATAATTCAAGAATAGACAATTACTTGCTTTCAGAGGCTGGATTAAGTCTTTTTATCGAGTGCGATGGCAAGAAAATTTTGTTTGATTGCGGATACAGTAATATTTTTGAACAAAATGCTAAAAAATTAGGAATAGATTTAGAAAATATTACTGATATTATTATTTCTCACGGTCACGATGATCATACTGGAGGATTAGCAAGTAAAAATATTGGAAATTTATCTACAATATTAACCGCACACCCTAACATGTTTGATAAAAGGTTTGATACCGTTGATTACAGCTGTCCTGTATCAAAAGAAGAATTAGAAAAAAGATATAAATTAAATCTAACTAAAGATCATATCAAAATATCTGACAATATATGGTTTCTAGGAGAAATCCCAAACAATCCAACAAAAGATATTGATGATTCTGCAATTGTTTATTTATCCAATCAAGGGCTTTTTATAATTACAGGGTGTTCACATGCCGGTATTATTAACATTATAAAATATGCTAAAAAAGTAACAGGGGTTAACAAAATTTACGGAATCATTGGTGGGTTACATCTTATCGACAAAAATGAAAATGAAATAAATGACATTGGATTATTTTTTAAAGAAGAAAAAATCGAATATCTTGCACCAATACATTGTTGTAACTTGAAATCGAAAATTATCTTATCGAAATATATTGATATTCAAGAAGTTTGTACAGGAGATATTATAGAGGTAGAGTAATACAAAATTCTGTATATTTATTCTCTTCACTTTGAACAACTAAGGTTCCTTCATGAGCTTCAACTATTGCTTTTGAAAGATATAGTCCTAAACCTGTTCCAATTTTTCTAAATTTTTTGTTTGCAGAAAAATATTTATTAAACACTTTAGCTATATCTTCTTTAGGAATACCTTTACCATAGTCTTTTACTTTAATTAGAGCGTTTTTATCTTTTTCAGATAGTTTTATTTCGATATCAGAATTACTTTTACCATACAAAATCGCATTTTGGATAAGATTTTTCAATACACGTTTCATCTGCATTTTATCTAGTAAAAGCTCATTATCTTCTTTTATTTTCAAAACGAGATTATTTTTTGATGTATCAGCAATTGGCTGCATTTCTGAAACGACTTCATTAAGTAATTTTGATAAACTGACTGGTTGCTTATAAAGTTCTATTCCTGAATCTTTCAATTTATAAGTATCAAGAACAATATGTACCAATTCTAAAAGCTCTTTATTAGAGTTTTGCATATTTTCTATCGCTTCTCTTTGTTTATCATTCAAAGCTCCAAATTTTTCTGAAAGCAAGAAATTCAACATATTTGATTCTGCTATAATTGGAACCTTTAAATCATGCGTAAGTGTTGCTACAAAATCCTCTTTTAAAGTTTCGATTTCTTTTTGGTTAGTAACATCTTTTATAATCATCAAATAGTTATTACTATGTTCTTCTGAGTTTAATTTTGTAACCGTCGCTGTAAATCTTTTATCATTTGAATTTTCAATAAATATTTCATCATCATCTAACTCATTTATTTCTTTATCATTAGAAATTTTGATATGTTTTAGAACAGGAGTATTTAAATATTTTTTATCCTCACCAAACCATTGAACTATATTTTCTGTATATTGAATTATTCTATAATTTTCATCAAGAACAAGAATACAATCAGAAAGAGAATTGATAATTACACGTAAAAAATCGTTTTTGCGTCTTAATTCTCCTTGATACTCAATAATCATTTTTTCTCTATCATTAAGAGTTTCTATCATCCTATTAATACATTTAGAAACTTCATTCAAATCTTTGTTAGGGTGTTTATCTAGTCTCGCAATTAAATTACCGTATCTTACTGAATTAATGGTATTAATAATACTTGATACATAATCTGCAACATCATTATGTTGGTTTTTTGTTTGATTGATTTTAGTCAATAAAGAATTAATCACTCCCAACAGAGTAATAATTAAAAGTATTAATAATACATATAAGTTAATATGTAAACTCATATAAATACCCAATATTTTTTTTATGCTATAATCATAACATACACAAATCAATTTAGGATTATAATCTGGAAATGAAAAAAATTTTATATACAATCACAAGTCTTATTATATTATCAAACCAATGTTTTGGTTTAACAGAAACAGAAAACATTAATTCTACACTAAAAGCAAGTGGATATGAACCAAATTATTTTTCTGTTGTACTATCATTAGTATTTGTTATTTTCCTAATTTATGTAACTGGTATTTTATACACAAAATTAAATAAAGTAAGTGTTAAAACAGTTAAAAATGAGTTCAAAGAAGATTCTGATATTAAACCAGTAATAATTTCAACAACACCAATCGGCCACGATAAAACATTGCAGGTTGTAGAAATTGCTGGTGAAAAATTATTAATAGGAGTTTCTCAACATTCTGTAAACCTAATAAAAACATTAGGAACAACACATAGACCTAATCAATCTTATCAACAAGCCCCAACAGAAGAAGAAGCAATGGATATTTTATACAAAACAACAGAAGTTGAAAATAAAACAAAAGAAGAACATACTATTAATGAAGAAGATTTTGGGCTTTATAAAAAATATTTAAGGTGATTTCATGGCAAGAGAGATTAAAATAGGCAATATAATGGTGGGTGATAACCATCCTTGTTTTATTATTGCAGAAATAGGAATAAACCATAACGGTAGTATCGCTGAAGCAAAAAAATTAATCGATATAGCCGTTGCAACAGGTTGTAATGCAGTAAAATTCCAAAAAAGAACAGTTGATGTTGTATATACAAAAGAAGAATTAGATAGACCTCGTCCAAATCCTTTTGGAGAGACAAATGGAGACTTGAAACGAGGATTAGAATTCGGATTAGAAGAGTACAAACAAATTGATGAATACTGCAAAACTAAAAAAATAATGTGGTTTGCATCATGTTGGGATGAACAATCTGTTGATTTTATAGATCAATTCAATCCACCTTGTTATAAAATCGCATCAGCTTCTTTAACAGATGATGAATTATTAAAATATACTAAATCAAAAGGGAAGCCAATACTATTATCAACAGGCATGAGCACAATGGAAGAAATTGAACATGCAATGGAGATACTAGGAGAAGAAAACACAATTTTGTTCCATTGCACAGCAACATATCCAGCCAATACAAATGAAATAAATTTAAATTGTATAAAAACTTTTAAAGAGAAATATAGTTGCCCGGTAGGTTACTCAGGTCATGAAAGAGGAATTGCTCCATCCGTTATTGCAGTTGCATTAGGAGCATGTTCTGTCGAACGCCATATCACATCAGATAGAACAAATTGGGGATCTGATCAAGCTGCAAGTTTAGAAACACCTGGACTATTCCATATGATAAGAGACATCAGACAAGTACCGGCATTATTGTCTGATGGTAAAAAAGTTGTATATGATAGAGAAATTCCTATTAGGGAAAAATTGAGAAGAAAGGGTTAATTTTAAATGCTTAATATCCCTAATACAATAAAAATGGTTATTACTGATTTTGACGGAATTATCACTGATAATTGTGTTTATATTGATGAAAAAGGTAACTGCACAAGAAAACTTAATTTCAAAGATATAATGGCTTTTTCTATCCTAAAAAAAAGAGGATACAAAATCGGTATAATCTCAGGAGAAGGAAATTCTGCAATAGAACTTATTAATCAAAAATTTAACATTGACGAAGTTCATCAAAATATCAGAATTAAAATAGATGTTATAAAATCAATTGTAGAAAAATATAATCTAAAAGAAGATGAATTTTTATACATCGGGGATGATATTAACGATATTGAAGCATTGAAATTTGCAAAAATCAAAATAACCGTTCCTGAAGCAGTAAAATCAGTAAAAGAAATTGAAGGAATCCAAATTACAACTCGTCAAGGTGGGAATGGGGCATTCAGAGAGGTTGTAGATTGTCTGGTAAGTATATAAAAAAAATCCTTAAAGAAGTTAATAAATTTGATAATGTTGTCGAAAAATATACTAAAATAGGAAAAATTCCGGCAATCCCTTATCGTGCATTTGTAAATCTTGCAGACTATCTATTTCTAACAGGATGCATTGAACAATCAGAAGAGTTATTAAACAATGCAATTAATTTTGTGACAAAATCTTCAGATGCTTTTGTCAATTTGGGGTTTGTAAAACAGTCAAAAAATGATTACGCAAAAGCTATTGAATACTATAAAAAAGCATTAAAAAAAGATCCAAAAAATACAAAAGCATTATGTCTTTGGGGGAATTGTTTGTCGTTCCAAAACAATAACGAAGATGCAATAAAAAAATATGAAAAAGCTATCGCTATTGATGAAAAAAACTCAGAAGCACATCTTTGCTGGGGAATTGTTCTTCTAAAACAACATAACTATAAAGATGCAAAAGAAAAATTTGAGTCAGCAGTAAAATATAATGGTAAAGATGCCAGAGCATTATTTATGCTCGCTGCGGTAGAAATAGAATTAGACTTATATGACGAAGCTCTTGATAAGCTAATGTTCATTATCGAATCCACAGAAAACACTAATTTTGGAGCATTCCATAATGTAGCATACATATATTTCAAGAAAAAAGATTATGAAAAGACCGTTCTTTTTGCATTAACAGCAATCTCAACAAATCCTAGCAAAATAGAAACATACCTGTTATTAGGTGATACATACGTTCTAATGAACAAAATTAATGAAGCATTAAACATATATAAAATGGCAGAAGATAAAGGTTTAAAATCATTATTTTTATATTTATCTTGGGGTTCAGCCTTACAAAAATTAGGGAAATATGATAAAGCAATAGAACAATTTAACAAAGGAATTGAATTAAGCCAAAAAGAAACAAATGATGAAATATACTCTAGATTAGCAAAATGTTATTATCATTTAAATAATCTTGAAGAAGCAAAAATTAATGCACTAAAATCAAAAGAAATTTCAAATGATAATTACCTTGCAAATGATGTATTAGCAGATATTTATTTCCAAGAAACAAATTATACAGATGCAATAAATGTTTTAGAAATATGTTTGAAGAATGCAGAAACAAAATCAGAAACATTTTTAAAACTTGCAAGATGTTATAACTCAATTGGTGATTTTGATATTTCAAACAAAAATTACGAAAAATCTATTGAATATGATAGAGACAATATCGAAAAACAAATTGAATACATCAAATCATTAAATAACCAAAAATTATATGAAACAGCACTCCAAAAACTCATCACATTAGAAAAAAAAGCAGGAGACAATTTTGAAGTATTATGTTTGGCTTTTCAGGTTAATTATAATATTGCAAAAGGAAATCTTTATGGATATAATGGGATGAAAGCAATAACAGTTGCTGAAAAAATTAAAGAAAAGTATCCTGAAAACTTTAGTTTTGAGGAAGAGTACAAGGAACTAACAAGTATTTCGAGGGAATAGTGAGTATAATAGTTCAGAAATTCGGCGGGACATCAGTAGCCGATACAGAAAAAATAAAACACGTCGCAGAAGTAGTAATGCGCGAACGTAGTTTTGGAAACGATGTCGTAGTAGTTGTATCAGCAATGGGTCATACAACAGACCATTTGGTAAAACTAGCTAAAGAAATATCAGATACACCACCAAGTAGAGAACTTGATATGTTATTATCAACAGGTGAAGGTATTTCAATTGCATTACTAGCAATGGCTTTACAAACAGCTGGTTGTAAAGCAGTTAGTATGAACGCAATGCAAGTAGGTATTATCACTGAAAACATTCATACTAAAGCTAGAATTGTTGATATAAAAACAGACAAGCTTAAAAAACATTTAAACGAAGGAAAAGTAGTAGTAGTCGCAGGTTTCCAAGGTGTGACAGAAGAAGGCGAAATCACAACATTAGGTCGTGGTGGTTCAGATACTTCAGCAGTTGCATTAGCAGCAGCACTAGGAGCAGAAAGATGCGATATCTATACAGACGTAGAAGGTGTTTATACAACTGACCCTAGAATTGTTCCAACGGCATCAAGACTAGAAGAAGTTTCTTATGAAGAAATGCTAGAATTAGCAAGAGTTGGAGCGAATGTATTACATCCAAGAGCAGTAGAAACTGCAAAACAGTTTAAAGTTCCTTTAAGAGTTAGAAGCAGCTTTAAACTAGAAAACAAAGGTACTTTAATTGTAGGAGTAGAAGATATGGAACTTCATAAACCGGTTACAGGTGTAGCAGCAGATTTAACACAATTGAGAATTGTAGTATGCGATGTACCAGATACACCAGGTCACGCTGCTAAAATCTTTACAAAATTATCAGAAGCAAATATCTCAGTTGATATGATTATCCAATCATATGCAAGAAAAATTGAAAATACTAACGATATTGCATTTACAATTGATAAAGGTGATTTAGATAAAACTTTAAAAACATTAGATGAATTGAAATCTGAAATCAAAGCAAGCAGATTCCAAGTTGATGATAATATCGCAAAAGTATCAATTGTTGGTGCAGGTATGATTGATAGACCAGGTATTGCAGCATCAATGTTTGAAACACTTGCCAACTTGGGTATAAATATTAAGATGATTTCAACAAGTGAAATTAAGGTAAGTTGTCTAGTTGATGAGAACGATGCAAAACGTGCACTTATCGCATTACATGAAACATATGGTTTAAGTTGTGATGAAGTTGCCGAAGTAAAAGGAACTTTACCTGAAGAGGAGTTAAACTAAATGAAAAAATTAATAATCAGTTTACTTTCTGTTTTAATTTTTGCAGGAATGTCTTTTGCTGCAACATCTCAAGATGCGTTAAATTTTTTCAATAGATATGTTAGTGCAGCAAACTCATATAGTCCATCAATAACGACTATGTATTCACCAGATGCAAAAATTATAAGACAAATTGTTAGACCTGACGGTTCACTAGTTACAAGAGAAACAAATACTCAAAGATATATTAGTGAAATGAAAAAAGGTCAAGCAGTTGCAAAACTAAGAAATTACAAAAATTATTATACAAATATATCTGTTACACCTCTTGGAAATAATACATTCAAAGTATCATCTCTAAGACGCCCATCAGGAGAATCATATAAACTTAAAGCATATATGATTGTAAAACAAAAACCAGATGGACACTGGGTAATAACAGAAGAAATGATGCAAACAAAAGTTCAAATGCTAATAAACGCAAAATAACAAATTTGAGAGATTACTCTCAAATTTGTTGTATATAAGAAAGAGGAATTATGGGAAGTGTATTCAGATTTTTAACTTCTGGCGAAAGTCATGGAAAATCTTTAAATGCAATTATTGAAGGAATTCCAGCAGGTTTTAGGATTTCGGAAGAAGAAATTAATTCAGATTTAAAACGCCGCCAAGGAGGTTACGGTCGCGGACTTAGAATGGCCATAGAAAGCGACACTGTTGAAATCAAGTCTGGAGTACGTTTTGGAAAAACAACCGGAGCTCCAATATGTCTTGAGATTAGAAACAGAGATTATGAAAACTGGAAACTTCCTATGAGTTCAGAAGAACTCAATTTCAACGATGTTGATATCTTAAGAAAAGTAGCAGAAAAATCATTTACTAAAGTTCGTCCAGGACACGCAGATTATGCAGGTTCTATTAAATACAACTTAGAAGATTTAAGAGATGTACTTGAACGTTCAAGCGCAAGAAAAACCGCAATTGAAGTTGCAGTTGGCTCTGTTGCAAAACAAATTCTTAAAGAATTTGGAATTACAGGTTTTTCTCACGTTATACAAATCGGAGATGTTAAAGTTGATATCAAAGAAGATAATTACACTTTAATAAAAGAATGTTCAGAAAAATCGGAACTTAGATGTTTTGATAAATATACAACTGAAAAAATGAAAGATGCAATAGATGAAGCAAAACAACGTGGAGACACATTAGGCGGTAAGTTTGAAGTTATATTTGGCAATCTTCCAGTAGGCTTGGGTTCACATGTACATTGGGACAGAAAGCTTGATGGATTATTAGCCCAAGCAGTTATGAGTATCCCAGCAATCAAAGCAGTTGAAATAGGTGCAGGAGTTGAAGCAGCGACATTACCAGGCAGTAAAATGCACGATGAAATCTTTGTAGAAGGCAAACAAATCTACAGAAAAACTAATAATGCCGGTGGCTTAGAAGGTGGAATGACAAATGGAGAAAGCATTGTTATCAAAGGAACAATGAAAGCAATTCCAACAATGAGAACACCTTTATCAACAGTTGATTTATTAGATTATTCACAAACAGAGGCACATTTTGAGCGTTCTGATACTTGTGCTGTTCCTGCTTGTGCGGTTGTAGCAGAAGCAAGAGTAGCTGTTGTATTAGTTGACGAGTTCCTCAAAAAATTTGGTGGAGATAGCTTAAAGGAAATTAGACATAACTATGAAGGGAAATAATATTATCCTTGTAGGGATGATGGGAGCAGGAAAATCTACTATCGGGAAATATTTAGAACAAATAATTCCTGAATATAAGTTTGTTGATATAGATTCTCAAATAGAAGAAGATGAAGGAATTTCTATCCCAGAAATTTTTGAGCGCTACACAGAAAAAGGTTTTCGCAGAATTGAAAGCTTAACAATAGAAGAGATTTGTAAAGGGTCAAATCTAATCATATCAACTGGTGGAGGCGCATTTGAAGACGAAACCAACCGCAACAATTTATTAAATTCTGGTAAAGTTTTTTATTTATATGCTGACTCTCAAACTTTATATGATAGAATAAAAACAGAAGGTAATAGACCTTTATTACAATGTGAAAATCCATATAAAATTTTTACAGAAATACTAGATAAAAGGGATACGAATTATAGAAAAGCTGATTATATAATTGATACAAGTTCTTTGAATCCAGAACTTACAGCGAAAGAGATTTTAAGGAGAGTAAATGAAACCGTCAATCTTAGTTGAAATTCCACAGGACAATGTAAAATCATATCCAATTTACATTGATAAAGAACCTGTAAGAGATTTAACTAAAAAACTTAACAAATTATCTTCTGGCAGAAGAAGATTAATTGTTATCAGCCAAAAAGTTTACAAACTATATAAAAGTGAATTTGATTTTTCAAAAGACGAAATTTTTATATTAAAAGACGGAGAAGACCAGAAAAATCTTAAAAATTATCAAAAAATAATTGAAAAAGCGATTGAATTAGGACTATCAAGAAAAGATTTAATTATTGCAATAGGCGGAGGAGTAGTTGGAGATTTAGCGGGGTTCGCTGCTGCAACTTATATGAGAGGGATAGAATTAATCCAAGTTCCAACAACATTATTATCTTGTGTAGATTCATCTGTTGGAGGGAAAACAGGAATTGATTTACCTTATGCAAAAAATTATATTGGTGCTTTTTACCAACCTAAAATGGTATTTATTAACTTAAATTTCATTTTAACATTAGATAAACGTCAAATGTTATCTGGTTTTGGTGAAATTTTGAAATACGCATTCATTGAAGGAAGTTGTAAATCAGAAAAAACATACTTATTGTTAGAATTTTTATCTATCGCAGCTGACAGAATTTTAGAAAACAATATTAACTTGATTGAAAGATTAATAAAAATTTGTTTAGAATTAAAAATTTCTGTTGTGACAAAAGATGAAACAGAAGGCGGTTTAAGAAAAGTTTTAAATTTTGGTCACACATACGGTCACGCATTAGAAACAATCACTCGTTACAAAAAATATACACACGGAGAAGCTGTTGTATATGGTATGATGCTAGCGTTTGATTATGCTCTAGAAACTAAAATGATTAATCAAACATATTATAATTTGGCATACGATTTGTTCAAGAAATATGGTTATCAGACAATTAAACCTGTAAAATATGATAGAGAAAAATTAATCAATATTATGAAATATGATAAAAAATCTAATGCAGGCGTAATAACAATGATTTTACCGAACCGAAAAGGTTCTGTTACAGAAATGGAAATTACAGACGAAACATTATTTGATATGTAATATAGCAAAGGAAAATAAAATGGCAATTACACTTGAAAAGAAACAAGGATTAATAGCAGGAGACGGTTTACTGCCAGTAAAAATGGCACAATATGCAAAAGAAAATGGATTTGAAGTTGTTGCAATTTCATTATCTTCTGATAACTATAGAGAACTAAAAAAATATTGTTCTAAAGTATATTCTTGTTGCCCAGGAGAAGTAAATAAGATTGAAAATATTCTTAAAACAGAAGAAATCAAACAATTAACTTTCTTGGGAAAAGTAAGTAAAAGCATTTTAATCAAACGTCCAAAATTTGATAAAAGAGCAGTAGAAGTTTTAAAACAAGCTGTAAGACTTAATGATGATAAAGTAATGCTTATGATTATAGAAGAATTAGAAAAATTAGGTATTACAATTATTGATCAAACAACATTTATCAAAAATTTAATGATTCCATCAGGAGTTTTAGGTAAAGTTCAACCAACAAAAGAACAAGTTGATGATGTTAATTACGGATACTGGCTTGCAAAAGAAACAGGTAAACTTGATATTGGTCAATCTGTTGTAATCAAAGATAAAATGATTATGGCAGTAGAAGCTATTGAAGGGACAGATAAATGTATTAGACGTGGCTGTAAATTAGCTAAAAAGAATGCTTGTATTATAAAAGTAGCAAAACCTGAACAAGATAAACGTTTTGATATCCCAGCAATTGGACTTAGAACATTAAAAACAATGAAAAGATACAAAGCAAGTTTAATCGCAGTAGAAGCAGGCGAAACTATTATTGTTGACCAAGAAGAAGTAGTAAAATTCGCTGATAAAAACAATATAGTAATTATGGCGGTTTAGATGAAAAAACTTTTTATTATCACAGGTGATTATTCCGGAGATATCCATGCCGGACGAGTTGCCGAAATATTAAAACAAAAAAATCCTGAAATAGAAATAGAAGGTATTGGTGGAGAGAACCTTAAAAATGCAGGAGTAAAACTTTTTACTAACCAATCAAAAATGGGAGCAGTAGGTTTAACACCTAAAATACTAATCGAACACTTAACTTTAGGTAAAAGAGTTGTTGATTATATTACCAAAGAGTATAAGCCTGATGCTGTTTTGCTAATTGATTATGGAGCATTCAATTTAAGCGTATCTAAATTTTTAAAAAGAGCAGGAATCAAAACATTTTATTACATCCCTCCTCAAGTATGGGCAAGCCGTAAATGGAGAATAAATACTATCAAGAAAAATATTGATAGAGTTCTTTGTATTTTCCCATTTGAAGTTGATATGTACAAATCATACGGAATCGAAACACACTATTGCGGTCACCCGCTGGTGAAACAGCTGCCTGAAAAAGCAAATAGAGATGAATTCTTTGAAAAACATGGGCTTGATAAAAATAAAAAATTAGTATCAATATTCCCAGGCTCAAGAGAATTTGAATTACATCATTTAATGAAAACCTTTATTAAAGCAGGGCATAAACTAAAAGAGAAATATCCTGATGTTCAATTTTGTGTATCACACGCACCAAATTTATCGGATAAAGTTTATCACAAGTATTTAAAAAACACTGATTTCAAAATTATAAAAGGTGAAAACCAAGCTTTACTAAGTGTATCAGATAGCCTTATATTAGCATCCGGAACAGTTGCACTTGAAGCTGCATTATATAATGTTCCAATGATAATTGCATATAAAGGGCCTTGGCTATTCTATTTAGTATATCTTTTGGTAAGATGTATCAACATGGTATCACTACCAAACATTATTTTAGGAAAAATTACAGTCCCAGAGCTTATTCAAGGGAAATTATCAGTTAAAAATATTGTAGAAGAAACCGAAAAAAATCTTTATAACAAAGATATTAGAGAACAACGAATTAATGATTTAAAAGAAGTTAAATCAAAACTCTCTGATAAATATTCTGCCGAAGAAGTAGCAAAACAGATTGTTGAAACGATATAAGTTTTGTAACAAAAATTTAATACACTGAAATCAGCCGCAATCAAAAAACTTTATACATGTGTATTATTATAAAGAGAGTTTAAAATGGCGGTACAAGCAGTTGACGGAGTAAAAGAAACAACTCCTGCAGTTACAACAGAAGAAAGTAATACTCCAGGCAAAAAAGATTACAGTAATATGACGGCAAAAGAGATAATCAATGCCGATAAAGCCGGTGAAACTGTTCCTGCCGAAATTTTAAGCTGGGCAAAAGAAAATCCTGACAGCAAAGACACATATAAAACAGCTCAGGGCGGAGCTGGAGCACAGCAGGAAGAAAATGATGCTGTTGCCTATAGAATGTCAATGGAAGAAGAAGGTACAAGCCTCAAGGATATGTGTAAACAATTTACTCAAATGTCAGCCCAAAAAGAAGAACGAGATTTGAAAAACGTAGGTACAATGGGCGGTTTAACCGGTAAAATCCCTGTTGATGATCAGAATGGAATTAATGCAGCTACAGAAGTAAGTGATGCCCTTAACGAGATAGCAAAAGATTCATTTAAAAATTTCAACTTTAAAAAAATGAAAGAAGGCATAAAATTCTTTGATGCACTAAAACAAGGAAACTCTAATGAATTGAATACTATTGATGATTCATTAGAATCAATACAAGATGTATTAAACGGAATAATATCTGATGCAAAAGATTCTAAACAATACGGAGATGAAACCGTAAAAGTGGGCAAAGAATTCAAAAGCAGCACAAAATGGTGGAAATTCAAAAACCGCAGAGTAGCTAAAAAAGCAATTGAACAAGGCGAAAACACTGTTAAAATGTCAGAGCGTACAGATAAACTGGCTCAAGCACTTTCTAAAGCAAACGGAGCAGCACTAAGTAACTCTAAAAACAATATGCAAACAGTTGAACAGGCAGAACTTGAAGAAACAGCTCAAGGCCAGGGAGATGGCAGCAAAGAATCAGCCGGCACAGTTGCTTCCGCTCCGACCCCGGCTCCAACAACGACATCAGGAACTAAAGCGTAATAAAAAATAAAGCCTTACTGCATCAGTTGATGCAATAAGGTTTAAAAGGTGTGTACGTGTATCAATAAAATGGATTTTATTATAAATTTTAATCTCAAACTTAATTCTATGAACCACTGAATGTTTTGAATGTCATTTCAACGTTCTTAGAAATTACTTTCTTAACTGCTTCCATTTCTGTTTGAAGTGCGTTTTGCTCAGTATCTAGCTGTTTCAATCTCAATTCAAGAGTTCTATCTTGTTGTTGGATAATCTCAGTTTGAGCGTTAATATCAGCGATTTTCTTTTCATATACCGCAACATCGTGGTAGTATGCGTTCATCGCATCATTGTAAGCATCTTCATCTGCTACCTGTTCACAGTTTAATGTATATGTTACAGAGTCATCTTCAAACTTAACAGTTTTGAATCTTCCTTCACCATCTGTTTCAATTAATGCTTTTTCTGTTTCTTTAACTTGAGTTTCAATATAAGAAGCTTCATAAGTTGCAAGTTTTTGTTGAGCATCAATTGGTTTTTCATTGAATAGAGGTGTTTGCATACTATCAACTAAGTCATCATAAGTAGTGAATTTTTGAACACCATTCCATTCGAATGTATATATACCAGATCCAGTATATTCAATACTTCCATCTGTATTCAATTTGATGTATTTTGCGATTGATGAATCAGGACAATCTTTGATGATTTGAGCTAAAGCAGCTTCATCTTCTTCAGATAATGAGCCTAATTCTGTTAATTTAGCATTACCTACATAAGTTGGCTCAAATGTAGTTGTCATATCGTTAATGCCAGGGGTTCTGTATACTTGAGCCATTGTTGCATCTTCTAAAGTATTACCATTGATATGATAGTAACCACTTGTCTTATCACCTAATGCAGCTGTTGCTGTTGTTAACCAACCTTTAACTTCTGTAGGGTCTTGTGAGTTAGTGAATGTTACACCTGAAGCCTCTAATAATTTACCAATTTCTTTAAGTTCATCATCAGGTAAACCATTAGGATCAGTTAAATCATGACCAGATAAATCTACATAATCAGCATTTAATGTCCATGTTCCATTTTCTAGACCAACTTCTTTATTTGAAGCATTTTCTAAGTCTTCAACAGTTGCAAAGTGCCAAGAAGTACCATCATGATAACCTCTTAATGTATCTAAGATATCAGGAGTTATTTCAGTTTGACCTTCAGGTAACTTAATTAATCCTTCTGCAACTAAATCCATTAATGCGTTTTGAAGTTCTGGGTCATACTTATAATTTTTCAAATCTTCGTATTTATATTCGATTGGTTCACCATCTTCATCTGTTGTTGTAAATGTATATGAACCATCAGCAGGATTATTTACAATAGCACCAGCTGTTGTTGGGAACAATGTTGCTGTACTATCATTTTTAGTAGTAACCTGTGGATCTGACATTAACTTCTTAGAACCAGTATAGATATCTGCGTAATACCAGTGATCTACTACATAGTTATAATCCTTGTTAGAATCAGATAATTGTCTCCAGTTATCTAATACTGATTTGTTATTACCATCAGTATATGAGTACTGAAGTGTCATAAAGTCTGTTTTGTCAGGACAATCAGGAACAGATGTTGATAACATTTGGTTAAATAAATTAGCACTTTGGTTTGCTAATGCAGTACGTGCCTGGTTAATTTGTTGTCCTTCCCATTCACAGTTAGTTTTTCTTGCTGTTAAGCCCAAGTAACGAGCTTGTGATGCTGCCATGCCCATGACAAAATCTCCTATATTTAATTTGAGTAACTTTTGTTTTACTTAACTTCTACAGTTTCTTATTTAAGAATAATTTTTGATAAGTCAAACATGTTGTCGGTGAAAAAATTTTTTTCTGTAACAAAATAACAAAAAACTCCACCATACGGAGGAGTTTTAATCTATCACTATATTCTTAAAACTATTGTTATCAGACGATTTTAGAATGAGTGTTATTAACCATTTTTATCGCAGCCTGAGTATTTAAAAATTTTAACGATTCCATTAATGTTGGTTTATTTCTGTAATGATTTCTTGCAGCATTCATTGCTTCGTCACGCATTGATGCAGTATAAACATTATTATCAACACTCTGAACATTATGTTTTAATTGTCTTGTATCATCAAATGTTGGATTAACTACCTGAGGCGTATCAGGCACTGGAGTATTCTTAGTTAATACCCCAAATGGCTTTATCCGACCTCCGGATATTGATGTTCTGGCATCTTGCATTACATCGTTCTGAACAGAAAAAGTCATGTTTTCTTCTTTTTCAGAAGCTAATGATGCAGACTTTTCTCGAGCCTTATTAAATATCAATTCCTTTACAGATTTTACATCACCCATATCAATACTAGGCTTTGAACCTGTAAGACTGTAATTATTCATGATACCCTGTGTTCCTATCAGAAATTTTACATGCTTTATTCAAGCATGCTCGTTCCTATTATATCTTATATACATATATAAAGTTTAATTCATTGAAAAAATTTACAAAATGTGATATAATATTTATATATTTGTTACATATTTTAACTTTAGACTTGGATTTGAAATTTTTTACATTAAACAATTTATAGCTATTGGAGAATGCTATGATATCAAAAGAAATAATTAAAGGAATTAAAATCTCACGAAACCCCAAGCAAGCAAAAGAGAATTTAAAATTTTTGCTTAATATAAGCAAGAATAAACTAACTAAAGAAACAATCTCACAAGTTCTTGCAATAACAGAAAAAGTGAATAGTGGTTCTAAGGTTGTATCAAATCATTATAGAGCACACTATGGATTTGACGGTGGGAAATTAACAAAAGAAAGCCTTAATAATATATTAAAAGCTAAATACAAAGATGACATGCTTGCAATTATGATGATTGCAATGCACATGGATTAATTTATGTAAATAAAATTTTAATTAATAACAAATTTTCTATGGATAATGACTTATATAAACATAAGGTTAGTTATTCATAGGAGGTTCGTATGGAAAATGTTGGATTAAATTATGTTGGCAAAACCAATAATAATTATGAACAAAAACCAGCAGAAAAAGAAAATGCAAAACCAGTCGCAGAACAAGAAACAAAAACATACGAAATTCCTAAAGCTGCAGCTGATACAATGAAAGCTAGTGTTTTATTCAACCTTGATGATAAAGTAAAAAATTCAGAATACAAAGAATATATTCCAACAAACGCAACCCCTAAAGAAGTAAGAGATGTTCTTGCTGATAAGAAACAAACAGGACGTTCATTCTTTGGATTTAAGCGTGCTATTAAAAAGCAAGTAGCAAATTCAGAAAAACCAGAACAAACAATTGAAAACTTAAACTTCTTATTAAATGCAGAAAATAAAAAATTAAATGCTCCAACAATTAACCACCTTTTAAGTATCACAGAAGCTATTAATAAAGGTGGAAAAACAGGAGAATTCTTACAAAAGCAATATGATTTTGAAGGTGGCAAACTTACAGAAGAGAATTTTAAACCATTATACAAAAAATACCAAGAAGTCCAAGCTCGAAATGCTATTTTAGCAATGTTTATGAGCCAACAAATGAACCAACAAATGAATCAGCAAATGATAATGGACATGAATAATCAAATGCAAATTCAAAACCAAATATTCCAAGATCAAATGCAAATTCAAAACCAAATGATGATGCAACAAACCATGATGCCACCTATGATGTAGGGAAGTTATAGAGGGAAATTGTTTGCACATTTAATGTATTTGTATATAGCTAAATTTGGTTTTTAGAACATTCTTACTTGGTCACTTAATCACTTAGTCACTTAATTTCTGTTAAAAACCAAACCAGACTTCCAACGTAACATGTCTACCTGCGTAGCAGTAAACAGAGGTTTGGTGGTGATGTTGTGTAATCATAATTCCAACTTGTAGTCCTAAACCAAACCAGAATTCCAACGTAACATGTCTACGCACGTAGTGCCTCTTGGATTATTGGCAGTTCAGGGGTAAATAAATTAATAAACATAATGAACAGAGGTTTGGTGGTGATATCTAGTAATCATAATTTCAACTTGTAGTCCTAAACCAAACCAGAATTCCAACGTAACATGTCTACCTGCGTAGCACAAAAAAAAGCTATGTAAAAATCTTACATAGCTGTTGATTAGGGATATGTGTATCGTCGTTTTTAAGGAGTATACGGTAATGTTACCAATTGTTAAGTAAAATGAAATCGTAAAAACGTATGATTTTTCATTTCATACCTTTGGTATAGTTTTTCTGCATTATTTATTGTTTGTTTATGCTAACATGTAACTAAAGTATAATTATCTATAACAAAATGAGGAAAATTTTATGTCAGAAAACGCTATCCGAGAACCAATTTCGGCAAAAGAATCTATTAGACAAAGAAGATTAGAAAAACTTGCTGAATTAGTTGATAAAGGTATTAATCCTTATCCGTACACTTTTGATAAAAATGCTAACGCTATTGACTTACAAGAAAAATATAAAGATCTTCCAGCTGGCGAAGAAACTGAAGATAAATATGCTGTTGCTGGTCGTGTCATGGCTATCAGAAATACAGGCATGTTCATCGACTTAATGGACGCAACAGGAAAAATCCAAA
Source organism: Candidatus Gastranaerophilales bacterium (assembly GCA_944324055.1). Classification (GTDB taxonomy): domain Bacteria; phylum Cyanobacteriota; class Vampirovibrionia; order Gastranaerophilales; family Gastranaerophilaceae; genus UMGS1585. Next base: position 21,122 of record CALUUV010000024.1, read on the forward strand.
TTTTCTCTCATAAAGAAAATATGGACCCTGAAATGGTTAAAACACTTAAACTTGTTGATGTTGGTGATATTCTAGGATTTTATGGAACAATTAGAAGAACTCCTCGTGGAGAACTTTCTATCAAAGCTACTTCATACAAAATCCTTTCTAAATCACTTCAAACATTACCTGAAAAATTCCACGGTTTAACAGACGTTGAAACAAGATATCGTCAAAGATATGTTGATTTAATCGTTAATGAAAAAACTAGAGATACTTTCAGAAAAAGAAGTTTAATTATTACAAAAATCAGAGAATTTTTAAACAATGATGGATACATGGAAGTTGAAACTCCAATCCTTCAAACATTAGCATCAGGTGCTAACGCAAGACCGTTCAATACTCACCACAATGCTCTTGATATGGATTTAACAATGAGAATTGCTCTTGAGTTATATCTAAAAAGATTAATCGTTGGTGGTGTTTCTGAAAGAGTTTATGAAATCGGAAAATGTTTTAGAAACGAAGGTATAGATACTCGTCACAATCCTGAGTTTACTATGATTGAGTTATACCAAGCATATGCTGATTACAACGATATGATGACTTTAACTGAAAACATGGTTGCATACGTTGCTCAAGAAGTTCTTGGAACTCTAAAAATTAAATATGGAGAACATGAAATCGATTTAACTCCACCTTGGGATAGAAAAACAATGATTGGCTCTATCAAAGAAGCTACTGGTATTGATTTCTTAGATATCTTTACTGCAGAAGAAGCAATCCAAAAAGCTCGTGAAATCAACGTAGGTGTTGATGATGATATGAACTGGGGACAAGTTGTTGATGCAGTATTCGAAGCAAAAGTTGAACCTTCATTAATTCAACCATGCCACATTATTGATTACCCAAGAGAAATTTCTCCTCTTGCAAAAGTTCATAGAGAAAACGATAGATTAACAGAACGTTTTGAAACTCGTGTTAACGGTTGGGAAATTGCTAACGCATTCTCTGAATTATCAGACCCAATAGACCAAAGATATAGATTTGAAGCTCAAGCACTAGCTAAAGCTAATGGTGACGAAGAAGCTATGTCTATTGACGAAGATTATATCAATGCTCTTGAATACGGTATGCCTCCAACAGGTGGTATGGGCATGGGTATTGATAGATTAGTTATGTTATTAACTGATTCTCAAACTATTAGAGACGTTATTGCGTTCCCTACTATGAGAAAAATCGAAAATCAATAATCTCAAATATACATACAAAAAAAGAGGACTTAATTTCTTAAGTCCTCTTTTTTATTAATCTATTTTTTCAAAAATCTTGCCAATTTTAATTTAGTAAACCAACCAGCTTTAGGAGTTACTGAATCAAAAATTACTCGTTCTTCCGATATTAATTTTTCTCTTAAATCTGCCGTTTTAGGATATAAGTTTAGATAACTTTTAGCATGCTCATGAAGAAATGGAGCAACCTTTTCTGATGAATCACACATTTTTATATTTTTAACACCTATAACAGATTTTTTAATAAAATCTTTGAATGCACCAATATTGCCCATTTGTACATCTTCGACTGTTTCTTTTCCATATTTATCAATAGATCTTTTTATAGAATCATGCATAATAAGATTAGCGATAGATGGAGATTTTTTACTTTCTTGATAGTAATTTATCATTGAATTAACCATTCTATCGTCACTTTGTCTTGCATATCTGTACGCATCAGATGCATGTTGTCTTACAATATTAAAATCCATTTTTTCCATTTTTATAATTTCCTTATTTTATTAAAACTAAGGTTCCAACCATAACTTCTTTAGCGAATTGCTTTATTACATCATTATCCATTCTTACGCAACCGCCTGATTTGTATTTTCCAATACTTGAGGCATCATTATTCCCATGGATAAATTCGCCATTTGAAGGCTCTTCTGCCCCAGTTTTAGGATTAATAATCGTAAGATACAATATATTTGGACCATAAGCCTTTGGATTAGCTTTACGTTTTGTACCATATGCCTTACTATAAGGATAGTTTTCAATATGATGAACACGTCTTATACCTGGTGTTGTTAATGATTTTCCATTTGATTTTAATCTTCCTGTTGCAACATGGTAACCATCTATAACATCCCCAGCACTATTATATCTATATAGTTTATTTGTTTTGGTATCTACAATAATACCAACATTCTTTTCTTTACCAGCAATAGTAACAATAGGAGAAGGTGCAGCCTTCAATTCTTCAGATGTTAACCTAGTTTTGTTCTGAGGTTTTATCAAATCCTCAACCATCTCAATTGAATCTTCACGAACAAAAGTATCAGAATTAGCAGGCGAAATCGTATTCAAACATAAAGCCATGCCAACCGTAGATAACAAGATTCTAGGAAATGAATTCCCACGAGTTGGATTTTCGACACACTGCTGTTTTTTTCTCGCAGTAAAAGACACACTATTATTAACACCATGAAAATTTATCATACTAGAATAAAACATCTTAAAAATATTTTTTGCTAGTACGATAATAAAACTTAATATGATAAACTTGTAGTCCTAAACCAAACCGGAAATTCAACGTAACCTATCTACGTCACACTGCGCCTCGCATTAAACGGCACCGCTCGCAATCACAACGAAAACTCAACGTTTCCGTTGATTCTTGCTCGTCTCTCACTTCGTTCGTGCCTCTGCTCGGCTTGTTCTTGGATTATTGGCGGTTCAGGGGTAAATCAATCATCAATCAATAATCTCAATGAACAGAGGTTTGGTGTTGATGTTGTGTAGATATAGCTTCAACTTGTAGTCTCAAACCAAACCGGAAATTCAACGTAACCTGTCTACGTGCGTAGCACCAAAAAAAAGCGGCTTATAAGCCGCTAAAATTTTTCCTAATTTGTCCCTGTCCGATTTTAAAAAGTTAATCATGGTCTAATTAACTTATTTTTA
>CALUUV010000025.1 GCA_944324055.1 Candidatus Gastranaerophilales bacterium
ACAATTTCATCAGTAAATCCATTATCATCTCTTAAATTAGAAGCATCATCATTTAAAACAGTAGTAGAACCGTCTTGATTAACTCTTATTACAGTTCCATCAGGCATTTGTTTAGCATCAGGTCCATATTTTGCTTTAAAGTTTTCTTTTAAAGCTTGAACACCTTTAACTATTTTACCTCTATGACCTGCAATCAAAGACATTACTTGCGCTAAACCTTCACCTTGTAGGTCAATTTGTCCTGTTAATGCTAAATCACCAAGTAAACTTATTGTCGCATCAGCTCCAATATCTCCAACCATAGCTAAAAGTTTTGGGGCATTTTTTGCAGTAAGCATTGTTTTTACGCCATTGCCAACTTTACCTGCGCCCATACCTATACCCATTAATATGCCATTGGTTGCTAATTCTTTCTTTAATTCATCTATTTTTTCTTGGCTTGCGTGTTCTTTAGTCATTTCATTATACATTTCAACACCAACACCGCCAAAGGAAGCTAATGCACCACCTGCTAATGCTGCAGGTGGGAAAAAGAACATTCCACCAAACATTACAGCCGAGCCAACTATTTCTACTCCGGTACGTACATTCTTAACAACTCCTTCTTGTTCTTGAACATAGCTTGATGCTAAGGCTGATGCATCTTTTTTACCATAAGCATTGGTATAATCATTTGCCATTTCTTGGGCATAGTCTTCTAGTGTTTTACCTCCTAACAATTTGTTATAATTTGAATCTACTTCATCTAAGATTTTATGTGCTAGATTAGGTAGTAATAAACTTTTGTTTTGTGGATATTTTGCATTGGACTTTATTTGTCCTAATTCGACATAGTAATCTTCTCCTGCTAATTCTTTTAATGCCGCAGTTTGTTTTTCTAAATCCGGTCCATACATTAGTTGTAATGCAGAAAGTATTGAGATTTCTAATCTTTGGTTTGAAGTTTCTTGAATTTCTTTTGTTGCACCTAAAGCATTATTACCTTCTACTAATCTTAAATTGTCGTGTAGAATTTCATGGACTTTATCTTTTTTAGCTTTAACATTATTTATTAATGTAAAAGTTGCTGCACTTTCATTTGATTTTTGAATATTATCTTTATTAAATTCAACTCCTTGTTCAAGCATATACACTTCATCAAAAGTCATTAACCTGTCACCATTTTCAGGTTTATATTCTGCTTTTGGTTTAGTTTTAACTTTCATCTTTTGAGAGAAGTCATTTTTCTCAAATGTCGCAATAGTATCTGTTGTTTTATCTTTAAATTCGCTAAAAAACTTATTCTTTGCTTCTTGATATTCAGGAGAATCTTTATCAGGTAAATTTAGAATTTTGTCTTGTTGTTCTAATAATTCATCCATAGATAAACTAGAAATCATATTTTTTAGCATTTCTTTTTGTTTATCATCAAGATTTTCAACTCCAGGGAATATTCCCATTAAAAATCCTCTTTTTAAATCAAAATATTCTGCATAAGTTAAGTTATTTGCTTTTGCTTTTTTCAAATATTCTGCAGTTTTAAATTGTTTATATATAACCTCCTCTACTTTACTTTTTGGTAAACCTAAATAAAATTTTTCTTTTAAATCATTATATGTTTTGCTAATTACTCCGTCATCTTGTTTAGACACCATTTCAAGAGCTTGATTAGCATTTGATTCAATATTATCTATAGATAAATCCTGAGCTGTTGATTTATCAATTGGAGTATTAGTTGTATTTGTATTATTAAATTCAACAGTATCAGTATTATTATCGGTATTGTTGCCAGAAATAAGTGCAGTAAGTTCTGCCGCACTCATTTTAGATAGACGTGCTTTATATTCTGCAAGAGCAACACCTTCCAATCCTGAGTTTTGACATAGATTATTGATTAATGTGTTTTTATCTACGTTTAACAATTTTTAGTTCTAATCCTTATTCCTTTGATACACTTCACTATATGTGTGTACGGCTAAGAATAAGTAAATCTTTAGGGGTTGTTAAGAAATATGAAGAGTTACTTAATAACTTCTAATTGTTTATATGTTTTTAAATAAGGTAAATGTTCTTCAGTTATAAGTTCACCAGGTAACAATATGGCAATACCAGGAGGACACTCTGCAACTACTTCGGCAGAAATTCGGCCAACAGCATCATATTTATCGATTAACTCTTTTGGAGCAAAATAAGCATCACGTAATCTCATCTTAATTTGTGGAGTCAACATTGGCATATGTTTCTTTTTATCGATAATTGGATGCTCAGTATAATCAGTCTTATCTATTTCTTTTAAACAATTCACTAAATATTTAAAATCAGATAAATCATTACCTAAATTTGATAAGATTAAAATGCCAATATCAGAAGCAGATTCTACCTCAATATTATAATCGTGTTCTAATATCATTTCTAAACTTGTACCAGACAAGCCATCTACTTTTATAAATACTTTTGTCGGATCAGTATATTCATAATCTAGATAATTAACACTAGACATTTTATTAATTTCTTGTTTTAGATAATTCGCATTTGAAATTGCTTTTTCAATTTGTTCTTTACCTTGTTCAGATTCAAGATGAGCTCTTGCAGCATCTAAACTTGTTAAGAGTAACAATGACGGACTTGTAGTATGTAATAATTTTAAAGTTCTTTCAAGTACTTCAATATCTATTCTTGAATCTTTTCTTGCAACGTGCAACATTGAAGTTTGGCTCATACTTCCACCTGTTTTATGCAAAGAATGAACAACTGCATCAGCACCTTGTTGTAATGCTGGAACTGGAAGTTTAGAAGAAAAATTCCATAAACAACCATGAGCCTCATCAACAAATAATGGAACGTTATAACGTTTACATACAGCACTTATGCCTGCAATATCAGAAACAACTCCTTCGTAGGTTGGATTTGTAACCCATACGCAAGCTACATCTTCGTTTTCAGATAAAGCTTCCTCTATAGCTTCCGGAGAAATCCTTCCCCATATAGACCAATTATCAATTTTATCAGGCAATACCCAAACAGGTTCTGCACCTGACATAATTAAACCTGTTAATATTGAACGATGACAATTTCTATTAACAATTACTTTCTGTCCTCTTTGAGTTGTACCCATTGCTAGAGCTAAATTACCAATCGTAGAACCATTTAACAAAAAGAAGGTTCTTTGAGCTCCAAAAGCTTTTGCAGCTAGAAGTTCTGCTTCTTTTATTGGCCCTGTCGGTGGATTTAATGTTCCTAGGTTATCAAATTCATCAGTTGTATCAAGCGCAAGCAAACGCTCACCAACCAAATCTTTAAAAGGTTGATACACACCTTGTCCTTTTGTATGTCCAGGAATATGAAACTGATAAGTCGGATTTTTCAAAGCAGTTGCCATTGCTTTTACAAGCGGAGCTTCAACTACCTCGTACTCATTCCCTTCAAAATCTTCATTCATAATTTAATTATATCAAAAAATTAAAAATGATTAGATTATTTATTAAAGATTTTAAAAAAGTTTAAATTCTTGACAATAAAATGACAAGACGCATAAAATAAAGTTATGTGTAGAATTGGTGCAATCAAATCAAAAAGATATATACATCCGTCTATGGCCTTAAAATTAATGCGATCACAACAAGAAGGTCACGACGATTCTGGTTTTGCTTTTGTGATGCAAGATCTTGGGGGAATATTCGAAACATACAAAGACCTACCTTGCTTATCAATGGCTGCAACAGTACAAGGTACAAGGCTAGCTGAAGACATATTGCACGATATTGGGTTTTCTAGAGTTTTGCAATGGTCTCCAGAAGTAAATCATCAAAAAGGCTTAAAAATTTCACCTATGCCAAATTACATATTTGAAGTTTTGCAGTATCCTAAAAGCCATAAATACGCAACAAAAGAAGAAAAAGAAGAATTACTCATTGATACATGCTTAAAAATAAGAAAGACATTAGAAGAAAATAATTCTGGATATATTTATTCTTTTTGGCCAGACATATTAACATTAAAAGAAATCGGAAGTCCTAAAGATATTGGAACATATTTTAATCTATGGAACGATAAAGAAGGTCCATATGCTAAAATTATTACAGCACAATGCCGACAAAATACAAACTATGACATTGTAAGATATGCTGCACACCCTTTTGTTCTTGAAGGATATACTGTACTTGCTAATGGGGAAAATACATTCTATGAAAAGAATAAATTATATCAGCAAGGACTTTACAAAGGTTATGTAGGATTCGAATCAGATTCTCAATGCTTTTTATACACATTGCATTATGTCAATAAAATTTTAAAATGGCCATTGAAATATTTTATGCATGTAATTAACCCTTTATCTTATGATTCAATTAACCAAAGAAAAGATAAAGACATTTTATTAAGAATTAAAGCGTCACTTGAACACTTAGAAACAAATGGTCCAAATGCTGTTTTAGCTGTAACGCCAGATGGAAAATTATTATGTGTTTGTGATCCTAAAAAATTAAGACCTGTAGCTATTGGAAGAAATGAAGACACAGTTATTATGACTTCAGAAGTTGCAGGAATTAATGATATTCTTCCACACAGGGATATTCGCAAAGATATATACCCAAAAGAACGCGAAATGGTAGTAATAAATAATGATTTAACGGTGGAAAGATGGCAACAGTAAAAGTTAATCAATTACATTTAGACGATTTACCTTGGATAGTTGAATATGACGAAGCGAAATGTATTCAATGTGGGAAGTGTGTAGCAACCTGTTCATTCAAGGCAATTAAACCGGCAATCGAACAAAGAAAAGTATCTGGATCAATTACTGAAAAAAATAAAATTGAAAAAAGAATTGTAATAAAACAAAATATTTCATTCTCTGAATACTGCAGAGGTTGTGGAATGTGTACTAGAGTATGTCCAAATGGAGCTCTTAAAATTACAAAAAATAATGACTCAAGACTTTCTGTTAGATATCGAGCAGAAAAAGGTGAGTCAATCAAAAAAGGGGGAAGATCTAACCTTAATACGGAAGGAAGAACTCTTGATAAAATAAAGGTTGGACGAATCTCTCAAATGACTGATCCATCATTAGACGCAGTAAGACATACATTTGAGTTAAAAACTCCACTAGGTAGAGTCTTATCAGCAGACAAATTAAATTTTGAAATAAAAAATGATGAAATTATATCTAATACAAAACTTCCACCTAATCGTTGGATATATCCAATTATTATAGGAGATATGTCAATTGGTGCAGTTTCTTGGAGAATGTGGGAAGCAATGGCTATTGCCACAGCATATCTCAATGAAGTAATGGGTATTCCAGTAAGAATGTGTACTGGAGAAGGAGGAATCCCTTCAAAATTATTAAAATCAAAATATGTTAAATATATGATTCTTCAAATTGCATCAGGTCACTTTGGGTGGAATAGAATAATTGATGCTATGCCTGACATGGTAGAAGACCCTGCCGGTATTTTAATAAAAATTGGTCAAGGTGCAAAACCTGGAGATGGTGGAATGTTAATGGCAAATAAAGTTGCCAAATATATTCAAGAGATTAGAGGAGTCCCTAAAGCCGACTTACTAAGTCCACCAAACCATCAAGGACTATATTCTATTGAAGAAAGTGTTCAAAAAATGTTTTTATCAATGAATGCCGCATTCAATTTTAAAGTTCCTGTAGCAATAAAAGTTGCTGCATCAGCAACAAGTGTTTCAGTTTATAACAATCTACTTAGAGATCCATATAATATTGTAGGCGGTTTCTTCTTAGATGGGCTTGCAGCTGGTACTGGAGCTGCTTATGAAATTTCATTAAACCATACTGGACACCCAATTACATCTAAATTAAGGGATTGTTATCTTGCAGCAGTACATCAAGGCCGTCAAGGTGAAATACCTATTTTTGCAGGTGGAGGATTAGGACAAACAGGTAGTTTTGCAGCTGATGCCTTTAAATTAATATGTTTAGGAGCAAATGGAGTATTTACAGGTAGATTATTACTTGAAATTGCCGGATGTATAGGTAATGATTTAGATAAATGTAATGCTTGCAATACTGGATTATGTCCAGCGGGTATAGCTTCTCAAGATATCTGTTTAACAAAAAGACTAGATATTGATAAAGTAGCTCAAAATCTTGTAAACTTCTTTATTGCTACAGATTTTGAACTTAGGAAGTTAATGGCTGCAACTGGTTGTTCTTCTCTTCCTATAGGGCGTTCAGATGCATTAATTACAGTAGATAAAAACGTCGCAGATAGATTAGATATTCAATATGTTTGTTAGGGTATTATGAAAACAATTACAATCGAAGGATTAATAAAAAATAATAGAATTTCAACACAAGACTTATTACAAGAAATTCAAGAAAAAATTAACGAAGGTTACACTAACTTTGAAATCAATGCTTGTGGACAGCATGATATTGGAGGCTCATCTTGGGCTAAAGATCCTAATGAAAGTTTGACTTTTAAGATTACAAATCCTGGCCAAAGAGTTGGTGCAATGGCAAGGAAAGGGACCAAAATATATGTAAATGGTTCGACTCCAGCAGATGTAGGTTGGTTAAATTCTGGAGCTGAAATCATTGTAAACGGCGACTGTGGAGACACTGCTGCACACTGTGCGGCAAGTGGACATATATATGTTTCAGGAAGAGTTGGAACTAGATCTGGTGCACTTATGAAATATGATCCCAAATTTCCTGTTCCAGAATTTTGGGTTCTTAAAAATACTGGCTCATACAGTTTTGAATTCATGAGCGGTGGAATTGCTGTTGTATGTGGGTTTGACTGTTCTGATATCGAATCAGTATTAGGCAAAAGAGCTTGTGTTGGTATGGTGGGAGGCACAATATATTTTAGAGGAAATGTCAAAGATATTGCCTCTTGCGTTGAAATTAAAGAATTATCACAAGAAGATATTGATTTTCTTACTGCTGGAATGGACAAATTCTTATCAGCAATAGATAAAAGAGGGCTTAAAGATACTCTTCTAAATTTCAATGAATGGAAAAAAATTACACCACTACCTCCTGATAAAAAAATTAATAAAATATCTGTCAGCGATTTCCACAAAAATGATTGGATTGAAGGTGGAATTTTTGGTGATTTTATAGATGATGACTATAAAGTATATCCACTTGCTACAACAGGAGAAGGTAGACTACAAGAACCAATATGGGATAGCAGTAAATGCATTAACTGTAAATTATGTATAAACAATTGTCCACAAAATGCAATTAAAGAAGATTATTCTATTGATGAAAATAAATGTATTGGTTGTGCTTTCTGTGCAACAGTATGTCCTAAAAATGCTTGGGAAATGAAAAATAATAAAAAAGAAATAAGTTAAACTATCTTATAAAAAATTCATTATAAGCTAAAGGTTTTCCTAGGTTATTAATTGAAAATACTTGCATTACATAGCGGCCTTTTTGGTGTATGGTAAAGTGATTATAGTAATAATAAACATTTTGTTTCATAACTCTATAATCATTAGTCCAATAAATTGTATAACCACCTCTATTTATAGTATCTGATACTTTAAATACTTGTACTCTTATAAATTCACAATCTAGTTTTTCTGGAGTAAAAAATAAATAATATATTCTTTGACCTTCAGCAAAGACCTTTTTAGGATACATTATTGTCTCAAATGTTATTGGTTCAGAGTTGAAAATGATATTTGCATGATCTTTTTCAGTACATCCTGAACACAATAATAAAAATATTGAAAATATTAAAAATATTTTTTTCATTATGGCATTTGTTGAAGTTGTAAAATTTTATTGTTAACTGTATCTACAAGCTTCTTATCTTTCTCATATTTTGTATATTTCATATAGTTTTCAATTGCTTTTTGATTCTCATTCTTTAATTCATATGCTAAACCTAAAGCATAATATGCAAGAGCATAATCTGAATCAATAGAGATAACTTTATTAAAGCAATTTATAGAACTATTAAAATTACGTTGATTTGCATATGTTAAACCTAAATTAAACCAAGCATCAGCATAGTTATTATCAATTTTGATTGCTTCATTATAATAATAAGTTGCCTTACTTAAGTTTTTAGTTATTCTATTTAAATTACCAAGTTTTAATAAAGTTTCTTTATCATTTGGAGTTATTACTATTGCTTTAGAATAACAAGAAATTGCTTGTTTATAATCTTTTATTTTATATGCTGAATCTCCTTGAGCGATTAATTTTTCTGATTCAGAAAGATTATCTTCAGGTTTTGGTTTAGATTTCATTTGTTTTTCTAAGTTCGCTTTATATGAATCATACTCTGACTTATAATCTTGGTTATTAGGATCTAATGCAATTGCTTTTTCAAAATAATATGTTGCCTTTTTATCATTCATTAGATTCTTATTTGCTAATGCAAGTCCGAGGTATGCAGGTGCAAGTTTATCATCATTAGAAATAGCTTCTTCAAAAACAAATCCAGCTTGTAAATATTGTTCCTTATCAATCAAATCATAACCTAACGCAATTAAAGCCGAATTTAAGTGAGTTTGAACATCTGCACTTTCTTTTTCTTCTAATAAAGCTTTATAAATTTCAATCGCTGCAACATAAGACTTATCAGCTTGTAAAGCCATTGCTTTGTTATATCTTAATTCATAATCTTTGGGTGAATCTTTCAATGCTAAATCATAAAATTTAATGGCTTTTTTATAATCTTCTTTTTTATGATAGCAATAAGCTAATTCTTTTTGAATATCAGAATCACTTGGAGCTTTAGCATACGCTTTTTCATAATTCAATAAAGCTAAATCTAGATTATCATTATTTTTGTATGTTAAAGCTAAGTTTTTATAAGCATTTACATCATCAGGGAAGGCTTCTAAATATTTTTTATATTGAGCAATAGCCTCATCACTTTTATTTAAAGTTACTAATAAATTTGCATAATCAAATCTTAAGTCATGAAAATCAGGAGCCAATTCAAATGTTTTAACAAAAGCTTTTTCAGCCTCAGCATTATTATTCAATGCGACATAAGATAGTGCTAATTGAGAATATGCTTTTACACTATCTGGATCATTTGCTAATGATTTATTTAAAATATTTACTGCATTTTTATAATCATTTGATTTAAATAACGCAGTACCATAATTTATGTAATCTTTGAAAGAATCAGGAGAGCTATCATATGCTGTCTTAAATTCTTTTATTGCGCTATCTACATTTCCACTTTCAAGATATGTTCTTGCCATATTTTCTCTTGCTGATTGGTTATCAGGATATGCTTGTAAAAAGTTTTGATAATCAGTTATAGAATCATCATATTTCTTTTGATATGATTCTACACTTGCAAGATTTAAATAATTATACTTATATTCTGGGCATAAAGTCTGAGCTTGCTTATATGATTTATATGCATTCTCATAATCACCCATTGATTGAAGAATATTTCCAATACTTACATATAAAAAACCATCACCAGGATTTAAGCGTAAAGCTTTTTTATAATATGACAAAGAAGTTGGATTATCACCGATATTTGAATACAAACCTGCTAACTTTGTATATAAAATAGAGTCATCGCCATTTACAGCAACAGCTTTCTCTAAATATTTAATTGCTGATTGGTAATCTTGTTTAGCTTCACAAGCTGTTCCTAATTTGTATAAATGGTGTGCTTCTTTTGTCATTTTTGCATCACTAACAGTTTGTGTCATCAATAATAATGCTAAAATTAAAATTATTTTTTTTCTAAACATAAAATTCCCTTTAATTTGATTTCAATACAATACCATTCATTTGACAGAATGAATTTAATATCGTATCAGCCTTTTCGACTTCAGATGATAAAGATATTAGTTTCAAATCTTCTGCGATGAGTCTTGCCTTTTTATTCATTTGCTGAGCATTTAAAACGTATTCAGCTTTCTTTTCTGGAATAGTCAAAGAATATTCTTGAAGATATCTAGAATATAATACATATAATTCCACTAATTGATATTTTATATTAAAGTTCTTAGCTACAATTAGAGCTTTTTCTATATACATTTTTGCAGACTCATAATCTTGCAATGCTAAATATATCTCACCAATTAATTTATCTAATAATAATGTGAAATAATAATTAGAAATATTAGCACTTTCGGCAATATCCAATGCTTTTGTCGCAATATCTAATGCAGCCGCAGGTCCATCAATTACCATTTTTGCCTTAGATATGAAATACCAGCCTAATAAAACACCTATGGCATTTTGTTTTTCTGCGAAATATTCTATTTGCTTAGCGAAGATACTTGCTGCTTCTTTTGCAGATGTTCTATCTTGTATTAAACGGCCTAATAATAATTTTAAAATATTCTTTATAAAATCATCACCTATATTATCAGCATATTGAGCAACTTGGAATAATTCATCATATGATAAATCTTCTTTATTCATGAAAAAGCGATTTAATATTCCTATAAAGTTAATATACGACATTGATTTAGGGTCAATCTCTTCTTCTGTTGATAATATTTCATCTAAAATCTTGATAGATGTTCTTATGTCTCCAGACATAGTATGAGCAAATGATAGTACAACATTTACGTTAATTAAAAATTCTTTATTATCAATTTGATTTGAATTACATACACCCAATATCATTTCAAGAACTTTAAATGAACGACTATCACCTTGCATTACTAATGTTTTAGCAAGATTTAGATTAGTTTTTAACCAAGTTTCAAATATATCATCTATTGATATTGTTTTACATACTAACTTGTTATTTAAAGCATTTTCTAATACTGGATTAATATCATTATCAATCATATTAACAATTGCACCAGTATTTCCTAGCTTTTGTAATGGTATAACTTCTCTTGATTTTAACATTGCAACTTCAACAGGGAAATTATCAGGAATTAAAGGTATAACACTATTAATACATTCTAATACCCCATGATAATTATTTAATTTCATTGAACTTGATGCTAAATATCCTAGTAATTCAATTTTTTCAATAAAATCTGCATCTGTTAACATCACAATTGCTTTAGGTAAATATTCCATTGCTAACTGTGGATTATCAGGTTCAAGCAACTTTCCTAGTTCAGCATAAATTGTTCGTTTTACTAAATCTTTTTGAACTAAATTTATTTTATCAATTATATTTAAAATCTGCTTTTGTAAGATTATGTATAGGCCAGTATCTCCAATATATGCAGCATACTGAGTACATCTAGTCCAAATTGCAAAAGTTTGTTCTTCCATATCCAAATTCTGAGAAATAAACCCTAAAATGGCTGTTGTTGATAAAGTATATTCAGCCAATAATGGATACAATGCTTGGTTAACATTAGAAAATGCCTCATTATCTTCTTTTATTAACTCAATAATTATGCTCCAGAAATTTAAAGTTTTGAATTCATAACCGGAATTTACAGCCGGATTAACATAATTTAGTTTTATTAATTTTGCAATTCTTGCTTCAACTTGGTCTAAACTCATATTAAATATTGAATTTAATATGATTGGATTAAACTTATAACCTAATATTGCAGAAGCACAAAGAATTAAATAAGTATAATTATCTGTTTTCTTTAAAACTCCTAGCCTAAATTTTAAAATTTCTTTGAGGTCATTTGATAAATTAATTTCTAATTTTGCTCTATTCGCATCAGCAACTAAATTAATCAATTGTTCAACTATAATAGAATTATTTTCACCATAGTGCATAATTTTAGATTTTAATTCATCAGATAAATCTAAGTTTTTATAATTATCGAAAATTGGTTGTATTTGTTCTTTAGAAAACGGCATTATTGTAACATCAACATAGTTATTATCAGTTAATGCCGGAGATGTTATACAATTGATACCAGATTGCTCTTTTGAAAAGCTTAATAAGAATGTTATTTTATCCCTTATAAACTCGTTTGATATTAAAATATTCAATACTTCATAAGAAAAGCTATCGATATACTCAATATTTTCAACAACAAGAACTGAATCCATCTTTCGTAAAATTGTATCAAATATTTTTACAACAATTTTTATAGTATTTTGTTTATTGTTAGTAATATTTTGGAACTGATCAATATTTTCTGGATACAAAATATTTAACAAATCATAAATCTCATTTGTAGATAAATTCTCAAAATCTTGTTTGAAAAACTTTATAGATTCACGTTTTAATTGTTTCTTACTTGAACAGAAATTAGTTACATTGAACAGATTTAAAAATACATTTTGAAAATATCCTAAAGGAGTCAATTGAGTATGTGGAGTACACTTTGCATGCAACCAAGCAACATTGGCAGATGCTGTCTTTTTCATTAGGTTTTTAAACACAAAATTCTTACCTAACTCATTGTCTCCATTTACTGAGATAACTTTTATATTTTGAGCCATAATTGATGACATAATAGCTTCTTGAGCAGATGATAAGGTATGATAATTTGCACTATATGCAATATTTTCTTCAGGTTGTGGGGTACTTTGTTCAGTTTCAACTGCTTTTGTTTCTTCTACTTCTTTCTTTTCTAATTCTGCACCACATTTTCTGCATAACTTAGAAGTTGGAAGATTTATTGCCTTACAATTAGGACAAATTTTTAGTAATTCTTCTCCACAATTAGTACAGTTTTTACTTGTTATAAGGTTATAAGCATTACAACTTGGACAAAGACGACCAATACGAGTACCGCATACTGGACATTTAATTGTTCCGGTTTCTAGTTCTGAATTACATTTTGGACATTTCATATCTTCGCAACCTTATCTGCATAATCGGACATATCAAATAATATTTCAACAACTTCTTCTTGAGATATTTCCATTGTTTCAATTAGATTTTTGAGGTTTTGTTTCTCTTTATACCTAAATATTATAACATCAAGAAAAGATGTATCATTATTATTATCAGAATTTTTTAACATCGAATATAATTGTTTCAATTTAGATAATGTAAATTGTTTATGCACAAATTTTTCGTTATCATAATTAAACAATTTATAATCAACCTTAGAACTATGTTCTTTTCTTGGCTTATTATAACGGTCATTTTGTTTTAAAACATCAATTATAGATTTTGATACAACCTTATCAATATAACGTTCTAACGCATCATTATCCGATATCACATCGTCAAAACCATTTAAGCGTTCAATAGCTAAATCAACAAAAGACTCTAACAAGTCCTCATTATTTAAATATCGCTTATTTGATTTTACCTTATCTGATATTTTATCTCTGTTCATGAACCGTATTCCATAACAATAATACCATATTTTTATTATAAAACATAGTTCTTTTAATCTATATTTGAATTTAAAATAGCATTTGATGCCACATAAGCAGTAGACCAACAATTTTGGAGATTAAAACCTCCACAGAAACCGTCTATATCAAGAACTTCACCTATAAAATACAAACCTTTTATTTTCTTCGACTCCATTGTTTTTGAATTAACTTCAATTAAGTCCACACCACCTGCAGTTACAACTTCACCATCACGATTGCAACCTATTACGTCAACTTTAAACTCATGGATACTGGACAAGATTTTATCTCGTTGTACTCCATTTATCATGTGACATTTAATTTCAGAATCAACACCCGATATAGATAAAATATAATTAGCCAACTTTTTCGGTAAAATATCCGATAACAAATTATGTATTTGTTTATGGGGATTATTGTTTAATAATTGTTGTAAATCAAATTCATTCGGATATAAATCAAACAATAACGAATAAGGCTTACTATCTCTTGCTTTTAAGGATGATATTTTATATACCAAAGGTCCTGATACGCCTTTATGAGTAAATAATAAATCTCCACTATAACCATTGCAAGAGACATTATTTAAGGATATACCTGCTAATGATTTTAAATTTTGAGATGTCACTAAACCAACCAATGATGGTACTGGCGGTATAATATTTACACCAATACGTTCCACTATTTCAAAATTAGAATGTCCACCAATTGCAATTACTAACTTATCAAATAGATACGAATTCATATCAGTTATAAGTTTTATTTTGTCATCTTTTAATTCAATTCTTAAGCCTTTTTCCCTCTTTACATTTACACCATTAATAGACTTTACTAATGCGTCTTGAATAGTTTTTGAAGAATTAGATTCAGGGAAAATTCTATAATCTTCTTGAATATATGTTTTAACACCTAATTTCTCAAAAGTCTCTATCGTTTCAGCTGTTGAATACCTTGAGAATACTGAATATAAAAACTTTTCACCTCTTGGATAATTTTTAGCCAATTCACGAAAATCGAATTCTGAATATGCTAAGTTACATCTACCTCCACCTGTTGGCAAAATAGTTCTCATAAGATTAGAAAAATCTATCAATGTAACATTGCAAAAATCTTTCAAAAAATATGCAGCAAAACACCCAGCAGGGCCACCACCTAAAATCCCAACATTTAATTTAGATTCTTGTACCATACAAATAAACCATTTCTGGACTTTCCAGTTCATCATGTAATGTTGATACAGTCTTTTTAAATGCAGGATGTACAAAATCCGGAGCTAGTTCCAACATTGGAACTAATGTAAATGCACGTTCATGAAAATGTACATGAGGAATAATTAACTTTTGACCTTCAAATTCCTCTGATATTATTTTATCGCCATAAAATAATATATCTATATCGATATTCCTATCACCATACTTACCTTCAATATCTCTATTTCTACCAAGCATTGTTTCTATTTTTTGGCACTGCTTTAATAATTGAGTAGGTAATAATGTTGTACTTATTTGAATAACAGCATTAACAAACCAATTTTCAGATTCAACACCCCAAGGCTCTGTTTCATACAAAGACGAAGATTGAACTACATTAATATTTTCAAAACCACCAAGCAAACTTGTTGCCTGCTGAATGTAGCCAACTCTATCACCTTTATTTGAACCTAGACTTAAATATGCTAATGCCATGGGTATATTTTATAACTCTACTATTTAAATTGTCAATAGCAGGCAATTTTCTCAAGAAAAATGTTTTTATAAATATATAGGGAATTTGTGAGTTCATGATTAATATTAATCCAATTTTTAAATACAGCAGAACTGCATTAACTAAATTTAGACATGCAGAGTCATTTATCGGCAAAAATGCTGATAGGATTAATGATGGATTGGGTGCAACAAATGATATAGTATCTAATGCACAAATTGGACGTGAACTTGTACAATTCTCTAGACCAACAACCACAATTGCCCCTGGTTTTGGAGTAAATTATGAAAAAAATGTCAATGAGATTCTTGATAATCACCTTGACAAAATTGAACTTACAAAAGACCTTGATGAGAGAGAAAAACAAGAATTCCTTAAAAATATTGAACCAGACAGAAGTTCGTTTATAACATTTGCAATGGACGCAAAACCAAGTATTTTAATTTGCGGGAAAAATGAATTTCTAAAACCTAATGAAAATTATGATATTCTAAGAAGAACTATAACTGTACCACTTAAAGGTAATAAAACCGCAAAGTTTGATAATACTATCATATTAAATAAAGAACTCACAAAAAAAACAATTGAAGAGAATAAAGAACTTTATATTAAAAGAATGGGACTAAATGAAGATGCAGATACTGATGAAATTTATAATGAATTAATCGGAGAAAATAGTCCACTTAAAAAAAATGAAAAACATGATATTATTGGTATAACTTTAGGTTTCTCTCCTGTTAACAGTATAATATACCAACTTGATCAAAATATACCTCAAAGCATAGAAAAAAGAAAAGATTTAAATACATATAAAAAATCACTACTTAATGAATTATTAAGTGACAATTCGCCTTATAAAGATTTTGATAATGATTTCAAAAAGAACATCGCAACTTTAATAAGAGACATTGGAAACAATAAAAATACATTTAAGACACCTTGGGATAAATTTGGATTTACTTATAGAAATATTGTTCCTGATGATAAACATGACCAAAAACTAATTAGAAATATAATTACAAGTTACAAAAAAACTCAATCTATTTTACGGGAAGATACATAGGTAATGAACAATACCAATCACCATTTTTAGGTTTTTGACCTTTAATTACTCTATCAACATCTTCTAAACCAGGTTTTTCTGATGAGGTAAAGCCACATTTTCTAAAGAATGGCGATGATGCTTTTAAAATATTACCATCTTGATTATTCATTGCAAAAACTGCAACCCTGTTTTCGCATCTCTTATTATTTGCTAAATGTTTTGCAAATTTTATAAACTCACGTCCTACACCTTGATTTTTAATATTTGATAATAGTCCTACAATATATAAATATACATAATTTTCTTTTTTAGGATAATATTCAAAATCTTCTTCTGCAATTTTGCCATATTTACGTTCACCAGCAATCATTGTACCAAGTTTTTTACCTGTTTGCGTTGAAAACATAGTATAACGTTCGCCAGATGAATATATCAAACGATTTGGTAGGGGTAACGGTTTTACTGGAGTAAATTTAATCATACTCAAGTAAAACATCTAAAGATAAAAAATTGCTAGTTTGCAGAATAAAATTTTGTAATTTCTGTCAAATATAACTCTAAAGCTTTATAGCCGTTATAAACTTCATTAGATGTTAGCGCATACTTATTTGATAAAATAAACTTTAACTCTTTTACTCTTATTTGTAAAAGTTCGTCAGCATCATTTCTTAACTTATCTTCCATTGACATTGACCATTGTTTTAATAAAACTAATTCTGTATTCAACTGGCCAATAGTTGTACTATCTAGAGTATTAAAATGATATCTATACAACATGCTTCTTTCTGCATTTGTTATTTGAGGTTGAACTACTTGGAAACCGTAAATATTTTTCATTATTACGTAATTATCAGCAATTCTACGGTGAGAATAAGGAACAGAAGACTTTGCAAGCATTGCAGATATAGGTAACTCAGATCCTAAATCTTCTTGTGTCGCAACTACTTTTGATATATCAATTGTATTCTGTTGTTTTTCCATATCAGACCTCTATTACCTTATCTTTATTTACCCTATTTACCTCTATTTACCCCTTGTGAAAATATCAAACAAACTCAATATTAACATTAAAGCAATTAAAATTACAATATAAATTAAGTAATGTATAATAGTAAATTTACCAACACATAATGAAGCTATACCACCAGCGATAATTGCAACTGATGTCATTATAGCAACAGTGATTTTCTGAGAAAATCCTGCTTTTAATAACTTATGGTGAATATGTTCAGCATCAGCAACAAATGGAGACTTACCTTTCATAATACGTCTTAAGCTTGAATAAGTAATATCCAAAATTGGAACTGCTAAAATTACAAAAGGTAATAATATTGCCAAAGTAGCACCTTTCATTACCCCAGTTATTGATAATGATGCTAATAAAAATCCAGAGAATAATGCTCCTGAATCACCCATAAATATTTTAGCCGGATTAAAATTATATGTTAAAAAGGCTAACATAGAACCTGCTAAAATAAATGCAATCAAAGCACTGATAGAATTTGCTGGACGCATTGCAAGTGCAACAATTGCTAATGTTATAGCGTTAACAGTTATAACAGAACCTGCTAAACCATCAACACCATCTATGAAATTAACTGCATTACTAATACCAACAATCCATAATAAAGTTATTGGATAAGATAAGAATCCTAAATCAAATGCTAAACCTAAATGAGATGAAAAAGAAGTCATATCAACTTTTACACCTAATAAATAAACAACAGTTGTAATTAAAATCTGAACAACTAATTTAAATTTAGCATCCAAGTTATAGACATCATCAACTAAACCTAATAAAAATATTAAAGAACTACCTAATAATATCCCTGATACTAAACTTCCATATGGATAATAACTTAAAAGTACAAGGAACAAGAAAGTTAGCATTGTACTAGCCCAAATAGCTACACCGCCTAGACGGGATACAGGCACCTTATGGATTTTTCTTTCATTTGGGACATCAACTAGTCCTTCTTTTTTTGAAAATGCAATAACAAACGGAACTAGAAATACTCCTAAGATATAAGAGATTATAGCTCCAATAATATTTGATTGCGGTAACGAATTTATAATAATTTTCCTATCCTCACTTATTCATACAAAGGGAATTTTTTACATAGTTCTAAAGAACGTTCCCTTAATTCTTTTAACTTCACTTCATCTTCAGAATTTTTAATAGCTTCTGAAATAATAAATGCAACTTCACTCATAGCTGCTTCATCAAAGCCTCTTGTTGTAACAGCTGCCGCACCTAATCTGATACCACTGGTAACAAATGGGCTTTGAGGATCATTTGGTACAGTGTTTTTGTTAGCAGTAATACCAACCAATTCAAGGATATTAGCCATATCTTTACCAGTTTTACCGGTTTTTCTTAGGTCTAAAGTCATTAAATGATTTTCAGTCATGCCACCAACAATATCCATACCATTGTCGATTAAACCTTTAGCTAATGCTTTTGCATTTTTAACAATTTGTTCTGCATATTTTTTGAAATCATCAGATGCAGCTTCTTTTAAAGCAATAGCTTTACCTGCAATGATGTGTTCTAAAGGTCCGCCTTGTGTTCCTGGGAACACTGCTTTATCAATAATTTGGGCAAGATTTTCATCGCACATAACAATACCGCCTCTTGGACCTCTTAAAGTCTTGTGAGTAGTTGTTGTTACGATATGAGCATAACCAGCTGGAGATGGATGAACACCTGCAGCAACTAAACCTGCAATATGCGCAATATCTGCTAACAAATATGCTCCAACGGAATCTGCAATTTCTCTAAAGCGTTTAAAATCTATTACTTTCGAGTAATTACTTGCACCACATATAATTAATTTTGGTTTATATTCTTTTGCCTTACTTTCTACATCTGCGTAATCAATTATGCCGTTTTCATCTACACCATAACTTTTTACATCAAAGAATAGGCCTGAAAAATTAACTGGAGAACCATGACTTAAATGGCCACCATTAGACAAATCCATACCTAAAATTGTATCACCAGGTTTAAGCAAAGCTAAAAATACAGCCATATTTGCTTGAGCACCACTATGTGGTTGTACATTGGCATGGTCCATTTTAAATAATTCACATGCTCTTTTTTGAGCTATTTCTTCAATTCTGTCTATATTTTCACAACCATTATAAAAACGTTTTTGAGGTTTTCCTTCTGCATACTTGTTTGTTAAAACTGTACCACAAGCAGCCATTACTGCCTTAGAAGTAAAATTCTCACTAGCAATAAGCTCAATGGTTGTTTGCTGTCTTTTTAACTCAGCACTAATTAAATCTGCAATTTCTGCATCTGTTTGTCTAATAATATCTAATTCCATATCAATATCCCTCTTTAGATAAAATTATAAGACAAACTTGAATTTTAAGCAAACATTAATTCATTGGTATAATTAACTTTTGACCAATACCAATAGCATTAGGATTTGCAAGATTATTTGCTTCTTCAATCATTTTTAATTTTGCTTGGTCAAAACCACCGTAGAATTTAATAGCAATACCTTCTAAAGAATCACCAGGTTGAACTGTATATTCTTTATTCTGAGGTGCTGTTTGCTGAACAACAGGTTCTTGCTTATCAGCAGGTATAAATGTAAATTTCAAACTTTCTGTTGATGGCGCCTTAATTAAATTTAGGTTCAAATCATCCAATGGTGAATATCCAACAACGAAACTAATTAAAATTGCTAAAACTAAAGTTGAAATAACCCCAACAAAAACACCTGTTGTAAAAAATGCCATTGGAGATTTTTCAGCTCTTGATGCAACTTTGAAATTCTGCCATAAAACATCAAGTTCTTCTTGTTTATCTAATGAAACATCTGAATTTGATGTTGTTCTGTAATCTCTATTATATTTAGCAAGCGCATCTAGCATTGCAATTTTTTCTTTAGTTAAATTAGATCTTCTTAATGTTGAACCTTTCATAATCCTCACCCAGTTCTTCACTGTATAAACATACAGTAAAAATCACTATCATTTTAATTCACAAACATAATAACACAAAAATTTACATGCTGCAAAAAAATCAACCATTTAGATGAGGGTAAATAGAGGAATAATTTATTTGATAATTAGAATCTATACCTGAAACGAATTTATTTATTCATCAATTCCATAATTTTTGCACAAGTTCTTGGGAAATGTTGTTGTAATAGAGTTCCTCTCATGTGTATTTCTTCAAAAGAATTTAATAGTCCTGATGTTAAAGCATTAAATTCTGCAATTGTTTCATGTATAGGATCTGAACCTCCATTTTTTGATATAAAGTAATCAATTGAATATCCTTCCAAATCCGATGATGTTTTCTTGTATTCTGCAAGTTCTTCTTGATAGACTTTAATTAATTCCTTATTATCATGTAGGCTTTCTAGGTTATAATTGTAATCAATTGCATGACCTAGTTCATGAGCGAAACCAAATACATCATCTTTTAAATCGCTTCCCAGAGCTATTTCTTTCTCATCAATTAAATAAATTGCATTATCATGCTCTTTATAGCCTTGAGATATCTTTTGAAGTCCAATTTCTTTTATTCTAAAGAAATAATCCCCAGGAAGTTTTTTATATAAATCAATCAATTGTGGATCTAAAATATCAGAACCTAGTTCAATTGTTTCTGTTATATTTCTATTTTCATCAACTTTGGAAACAATTACTTTATCTCCAACGAATTGAGTATCGTACTTTTGACCATTTATAGATGAAGTATAGTGATTATCATCAATTTTTCGATATTGTCTTTCTGTTGTGCCTAAAATATTTCCATCTTTGTCTTTTATTTCATATTTCATTCCAGAGCCTTTTGGACCTTGAATTATCGTATGAGTTGTGACAGTTCCGTCTGATGATGCAACAGTTCTTTTAGTTTTAATACCTTGATTTTTTGATCCGTATAATTCTACTGTACCAATAGACTTTTTAACCATTGATTGGTTAAGTCCCCGTTCATATACATTAATAGTAGATATTCCAGGACTATCTTTTGATGGTGCAAGAACTTCTGAGCGAACTTGAACCCCATTATTATCAAATTGGGTCTTTTTTAACGAGATAGGTATTTGGAAGGACAAATATCTCTTACTATTAATTTCTTCAACCAAATATGAACCATCACTGAATTCTCTTTTTACAAGAAATTTATTTCCAATTATTTTTCTAGTTTCAGAACCATTATATTCCAAACCTTTATCAGTTTTCGATACAAAAAATACTTTGTTGCCATTTTCTAATTGATAAAAATTATCTACATAGTTGTTATGTAAAACTAAAGAACGATCAAGATCTACTTGATTAGCTATTTTATTAAGTATAGTTTCATTTTCAAAAAAATGAATATTATCATTGTTAATAATTGGTAAAAAGAAATCATATTTAGGGTTATCTACCAATATTTTAACTGCTTCAGGATTGACATTAATTAAATCAATTAACTTTAAAATATTAACATCATCAAATCTAGCAACAGTGTTTCCTTTATAATCAATTTGGATCTCATTAATTAAATCTTTGATAAATTGTATATTTTCAGGATTTTCATTTGAGACATTAATTAATTTTTCAATATTATTAACATCAAATCTGGCAACAATGTTTCCTTTATAATCAATTTTTGTCTCATCAATTAATTCTTTAATAAATTGTATATTTTCTTGATTATTTTCTAATAAATTGACTAATTGTTTTATATCATCAATACCATATCTACTAATTTTATTACCAGAATTATCAGTATTTTTAATATTAATTAGATAATGAATAAATTGCATACTATTAGGATACTCTTTAGAAAACCTAACTAATTCTCTTAATTTTTTTGAGTTAAATAGACCAAAAGAATTCATATCACCATTAACTGGATCTTCTTTAATAACTTCTTTAATTAATTCAAATCTATCAGGATAACTGTTTTTTAATTTAACTATTTCATCTATCAAATAAGGGTCAAATCTTCCTACTGTTACTCCGTTAGATTTAATATAAGTCTCACTAAGTAGATCTTTAATAAATGGAACATCATTAGGGAATTCTTTTACTAAATCATCTAATATTTCTATCTCATAATCCTCAAATCTTGGTACAGTCTTACCGTTTAACAAAATATTTTGTTGTTGTTTTAAATATTCAACAAATTCAAAGCCTGATCCCCCTTTATAATTAGTTTCTTCAGGATTGTATTCCATTCTAACATCAGGTCTATCAGGGTTGGTTGAGTATTCTCTATATTTTTTTTGATATGCTTCCATTAGAGCAGTTTTTTCAGCTCCTGCTGGCATGTTTTTCAACTCGTCCCTGATAGCCGCAAAATCTTCTCTAGATTGAGCGTTGTCTAATCTTGATTGGATATTTGTTTCAGTTGAAATAGCTGGTTTGCTATTAGCATCGTTTAAAACAGTAGTAGAGCCGTCCTTGTTAACTCTTATTACAGTTCCATCTGGCATTTGTTTAGCATCAGATCCATATTTTG
>CALUUV010000026.1 GCA_944324055.1 Candidatus Gastranaerophilales bacterium
AGAACTCGAATCTACAAGGATGAAGAAAGAAAAAGATCGGAAAATTGCAACCTGCTAAAAATGGCAGAAAAAGTTTAAGTACAATAAAGGTTGAACAATAGTTCAACCTTTATAATTTTGAATATAATTAAAGGGGGCTTAGATGAAAAATACAGTTGTTGTTGGTGCTCAATGGGGTGACGAAGGAAAAGCAAAAATCACAGATTTGCTTGCTCAAAATGCAGATGTAATTATTCGTTATCAAGGTGGTTGTAACGCCGGTCACACTGTTGTAGTTGACAATAAAACTTTCAAATTTCATCTAATTCCATCAGGAATTTTATATAAAAATAAAATTTGTATAATAGGTCCAGGAACAGTTATACATCCAGAATCTTTTGAAAAAGAATTAAATGGATTAATTGACGAAGGCATCGATATTTCAAACCTTAAAATCAGCCCATTAGCATCAATTACAATGCCTTACCATATAGAAATTGACGGTTATTCAGAATCAAATGCTGGAAAAGGTAAAATAGGAACTACTAAAAAAGGTATTGGACCAACTTATACTGATAAATATGCAAGAATTGGATTAAAAATTCAAGATTTATATTCTGCTGAAACTCTATCAGAAAAATTAGATATTATATTACCGTTGAAAAATAAACAACTTGAAAAAGTATATGGTTTAGAACCATATACAAAAGAATGTATAACTGCCTTATGTGAAAAGTATGCAGAATTATTTAAACCATATGTTTGCTTTGAATGGCAAGATTTATTAAGAGAACATAAAAAAGATACTATTCTTTTTGAAGGTGCTCAAGGCGTTATGCTTGATGTTGATTATGGAACATATCCTTTTGTAACCAGTTCAAATCCAATTGGCGGAGGAGCTGCAACAGGTTCAGGATTCGGTCCTAGAATGATTGATGAAGTTATTGGGGTTTCTAAAGCATATGTAACAAGAGTTGGAGAAGGTCCATTCGTTACAGAATTAAATGACGAAACTGGAGATAAAATAAGAGAAATCGGACATGAATTTGGAGTTACAACAGGGCGCCCAAGAAGATGCGGCTGGTTTGATGCTGTTATTATGAAATATGCTGTTTTAGTTGGCGGACTTACATCTATAGCATTAACTAAAATTGATGTATTTGATTCATTTGATGAAATAAAAGTTTGTACAGCTTATAAAGATAAAAGAAACGGCCAAATTTATACATCATATCCAACAGATGTATTTATCCACAAATATTTAGAACCAGTATATGAAACACATGCCGGTTGGGGTGTGGACATAACTAAAATAAAAGAGTATGATAAATTACCTGAAAATGCTAAAAAATATCTTGAAAGATTGGAAGAGCTTCTTGAATGTCCAATATCTATAATTAGTGTTGGTCCTGATAGAGAACAAACAATTATAAAGTAGATAATTATATTAGAGGTAATTATGAAGAAAAAAGTTATTGGATTCGTACACACTCATTGGGATAGAGAATGGTATAGAGAATTTGAAGTCTTTAGAATGAGATTATTAAGAGTATTTGATAACATTCTTTCACTATTAGAATCCAATAAATTACCTTCGTTTTATTTCGACGGTCAAACAGCTGCAATAGAAGACTATCTTGAAATCAGACCAGAAAAAAAAGATATTATTAAAAAATTAATATCAGAAAAAAAACTATTTATAGGACCGTTTTATTGTTTAATTGATGAGTTTTTAACAGATGAAAAAGTTATAAGAAAAAATTTGGAGATTGGTTTAGAATACTCTAAAAAAATGGGTTGTAATCAATTTATAGGTTATTTTGCAGATACTTTTGGCCATACACCTAATTTTATACCTATACTAAAAGAACACGGTATTAATACAGCAATTGTTTGGAGAGGTTGCGGCGAAATCCCTTCTGAATTTACCTGGGGGATAGATGAAAATACTTCTATAAACTGTATTAATCTAGTAAGAGGGTATTTTAATGATTATATTTCTGCGGATTTAGATCTTGATAAAAAAGCGGAATGCATCAAAAATGAATTAGATAAAATAGCAAAATATTCTGGAGATGTTCTTTTAATGCCAATAGGTGGCGACCACTTAGGAGTACATTCTAACATTAAAAATATCATAGATGAAGTTAATAAAAGGCTTGATGATTATGAAATTGAAATAGGGTCATTATTTGATTATATTGAACTTGTTAAAGATAATTTTAATCAATATAAATATTATGGAGAATTAAGAGATAATTCTAAAACATTTACCCTTCAAGGAAGCTATTCATCAAGATTAGACTTAAAAAGACTGAATATTGAAACAACACATTTGTTAGAAAAAGCAGACAGATTAAGAAAATATTTTAAAAATGAATCAAATAATTATGAGAGATTAATTAACTATGCGTATAAATTTTTACTTCAAAATCAAGCGCATGATTCAATTTATGGATGTTCTCTAGACGATGTCCACAGAGAAGATATAGTACGTTATAAAAAAGTACAACAAATAGCTAATACAATTATTGATGAAATTAAGTTCAATAATAACATCACAGATACTGAAATTATAAACTTAGGTCAAGATTATAAAGGACCAGTTGAATTTAAAACAACTAAAAAACTTAACGGATATCAATTAATCAATACAGAAATGGGATTTGAAAAAAGCTTATTAACTGATACACTAAAAGTTCCTGTAACAGAAGATTATACAGAAATTTATACATATCTAGGTCAAATTGATATAAAAGAAAATGAAAGAAAAGAAATACAAACAATTAAAGAAGAAACAGATGTATTTACCTCAGATAAATGTATTGGAAACTCAAAAATATTTTTATCTATAGAAAATAACGAAATAAAAATCGGAAATTATAAACTTAAATTTATCGACTACATAGATAATGGCGACAGTTATAATGAAGGCCCTGATGAAAATGATAGGGGTAAAATAGGAAATATTATAAACTCCAAAGTTCTGTATAATGGAGAAATCCGTTCTGCTATTCATTTTCAAATTGATATAGGAGATATCTTAAATGTAATAGCATATTTAGATACACAATCCGAATTACTTAATTTTAAAATTGACTGGGTTAATACATATACCAATCACAACTTACAAGTTGTAATAGAAACAAATGAAAAAATTTACAACACATATTCAGAAGATACAAATATCATAATAAAACGAGAATTTAATCCAGATTATGATATAAGACAAAACCTTCCAAAAACAAAAGGGCTAGAAGCAAAAAATAATACTGCTCCAATGCAAAGAGGGGTTTGGGCTAATGGAATAGGAATTATTACAAAAGGTTTAACGCAATATGAAATAAATAATAATAGTATAGGTATTTGCATGTTGCGCTCGACTGATATTCTATCAAACCCTAAAAATCCAGCACGAACAACTCCGGCTGGACCTCCTATAATGTTAAACGATTTAAAACAACTCGGAGAAAATTCTGCTGAATTTTCTCTATATATCGGAGATAAAGCAAGCCTAAAAACTATGATAAATAAGGTTTATAACTACATGGTTTAGTAACTAAAGTTTTATAATTTCAACATAAAGTATAAAACTTCTACAACCAAAGTATAATTTTTGTAAAAATTATCAAAGTTTTTAAAATTTATGCCGTAATATAAAATGCAAGTCAAAAAATATTATAAGAAGGTAAAGTAATATGGCACAAGAAAACTTAGGCGCGTCTTTATTTGGACGTTCATCCGAAATGGTTGGGAACGATCCACTTGAGGAAATTTTTGCACTTAACCTTGGAGATTTTATATCAGAAAACCTTATCTCCGAAGATTTAGCTAAAAAAATCGGAAGTAGCGACAAGAACAAGGCTGCAAAATTAAAAAACCAATTAAGCGAACTTGTTTCAGTATATTCTTTTAACAAAACTCTTAGTGTAATAGGGTTTAACTCAAAAGATGATTATATCATCTACAACTCTATTGCAAAAACAATGGCACAAATTTTAGAAGTAGATTTATGTCACGTTTATTTGAAAAAAGAATTCGCATGCGGACTTGAAAATACTGATAAAGATTTAGTATTTGCAGGCTCTTCTTTAGAAGTTGAAGATAGCATTTACTCAAAAAATATCGGATATAATTTTGATGAAGAAAATCCAGTAACAGAATGTTATCAAAAAATAGAAACTGTTAAGATAACAAATCCTGATGACGGTTTTGCAGAATTAAAAGAAAAAAATGTAAAATTATTTGCTGCAATACCAATGCATAACAACGCAAATGTTGTTGGTGTATTAGTAATTGAATCGTTTAAAGAACGAAATATCCGAGAAGAATTTGTTGATTTAGTAGAAAAAATGTCTCGATTATTCGGAACATCAATTTCACTACAAAAAACAATAAATGATACAAATGAACTTATTGATAATCCTGAGTCAGATATTACTGATTTAAGACATATGAGAGCAGAATTAACTGCACTTATTGGAGATTTAGGAGATAACCAAGAAGCATTTGTTAAAGCACTGGCAAGAGCAGTTGATATCAAAGGTCAATATAGTGTTTCTCATTCACAAAATACTGCAGAAATGGCTAAAATGATTTCTACAGAACTTGGCTTAAATGAAAAAACTAAAGACCTAATATATTATGCAGGCTTATTGCAAAATATTGGTAAAATAACACTTCCAGAAGAGTTATTTGCAACAAAAGGCAAATTAAGCAAAGAAGATTGGGACAAATTAAAAGAATATTCAAATATTGGTGTAAACCTTCTTATGAACATTAACTTTATGTCAGAAGTTGTACCATACATTTGTTACCAAAAAGAACGCTACGATGGTTCTGGAGAACCAGAAGGACTTGCTAGAATGTCTATTCCTTTAGGTTCTAGAATCATTGCTGTTGCAGATGCATTCTGCGCTATGACATCGGATAGAGCATACAGAAAAGCAATGTCAAAAGATGAAGCATTAGCAATTATGAGACAAGAAGCTGGAACTAAATGGGATCCGATAGTTGTAGATGCTTTATATGATAGTGTTCATAAATAAATCTATATAAAATCTTTTTCCTAAAATACGGGGTGATAATTTGTTATCACCCCTGTTGTTTTATTTATCTATATGAAAAAGTTTCCTTATTTTTTTCATAAATGGTGTTCTGTTAGCCTCTTGTGCTGCCTTTATAATTGATTTTTCATGCTCTTTTTTAGCTTCTTTATCCATAATAGATTTTTCCATATCTTCTAATGATGTGCGCCTAACTTTTTTAGCAACATCTTTATAAGTTTCTGGATAAGAACAATATTTAGAATATTTTGACGGAGATGAAACAATAGAATGCTCCATACCTTTTTTCAGTTTAAAATGTACACTTGCAGTTACAGCATCTCCTTTACGAGAAAATTTTTGAGAAACAATAGCCTTAGGATATTTAGAATCAATTTGTTGTACCAAATCAGACTTCATAACTGTTTCTAAAAGGTCTATATTCCATTTTTTAGGTGCTTTATATCTAATTCCAAAATTAGGACTGTTATTTTGTATATTATTCATCTATCCTCCTACATTATATTTGAAAACTGATAAAATATTTTTTTGCTAAATAGTTACAAACAGTTACAAAATACTGATGTATAATAGCAAATAAGGGAGTATTATGTATGGAAAGTTTTGATTTAGGTATTGTAGGAGGAGGCCCTGCTGGTTATACAACAGCTTTATATGCTGCAAAGCAAGGCAAATCAGTAATACTGTTTGAAAAAGATGAAATTGGTGGAACCTGTCTTAATAGAGGATGTATTCCAACCAAAATATATCTGCATGCTGCTCACGTATATCAAGAAATGAAAGATGCAAGCAAAATTGGAATTTTTACTGATAATATAAATTTTGATTTTGAAAAAATATCAGAACATAAAAATAATACTATCCAAAAAATTAGAAAGTCATTAGAATTAATGATAAAACAAGCTGGTATAACCGTTGTAAAAGAAGAAGCTCATGTTGTATCAGAGAACATTATAGAAGCAAACGATATTGAATATCAATGTAATGAAATAGTTATGTGTTCAGGCTCAGTACCAAAAGAAATTAAAGGTCTTGAATTCGACCATAAATTTATAATAAATTCTGATGACATACTTAATCTAAATCAACTACCTAAAAAAATACTTATTGTAGGTTCAGGCGCAATAGGTGTTGAATGGGCAAGAATATTATCAAGCTTTGATGTTGAAGTTGTATTAACAGAAATTGCTCCAAAACTTGTACCTCTTGCAGATTGGGAAGTTTCTAAAAGAATTGAACGTCAATTTAAGATGAAAAAGATTAAATATTATACAGAAACTTCTATCAAAACTATTGAAGACAAAAAAGTCACTT
The DNA here is from genome assembly GCA_944324055.1 of Candidatus Gastranaerophilales bacterium. Lineage (GTDB taxonomy): Bacteria > Cyanobacteriota > Vampirovibrionia > Gastranaerophilales > Gastranaerophilaceae > UMGS1585. The sequence goes on from CALUUV010000026.1 coordinate 6,360, forward strand.
TATCTAACGATGAAATAATCGAACCTGATTGTATACTTGTTGCAGCAGGACGTGCAGCAGTTCAAGATAAAGGACTAAATGAAGGAATAAAAATAATTGGTGATGCAGCAGGCGAAATTCAACTTGCCCATTACGCAACAAGTCAAGCAAAAGAGTTAGTTCTAAATATTCCTTATAACAAAGAATTAATACCTTCTGTGATATATGGAACACCTGAAATTGCTTGGATTGGAAAATGTTTCAAATCGAAAGATGAAGAAGCTGAATATGATGTTGTAGTATATCCAATCTCTGCACTTGGGAAAGCTCATTGTGACGGCTGTATTGATGGTTTTATAAAAATAATATCTAAAGATAATAAAATTGTGGGTGCACATATAATATCACCAGAAGCATCTGCTCTTATTCAACAAATAACAATTGCGATGCAAAATGATATTACAGTAGATAAACTAAAAGAAGTATGCTTTGCACATCCAACATATTCAGAAGGTATTTTTGAAGGAATTATGCAATTATGAGAAGATTACCAGATTACTTAAAAAGAAATATTATAGATAATGAACAAACAAAAACTGTAAGACGTATTTTAAAATCAAAATGCCTAAATACCGTATGTGACGGAGCAAGATGCCCTAATAAAAATGAATGCTATGGAAACCATACTGCGACATTTTTAATAATGGGAAATGTTTGTACTAGAAACTGTAAGTATTGTAATATCTCAACTGCAAAACCAGAACCTCTTGATAAAAATGAACCTAAACATATTGCAGAAGCAGTTAATGAACTAGGACTAAAATATGTTGTAATAACTTCAGTTACAAGAGATGACCTTCCTGATGGTGGAGCTAACCATTTTGCTGAATGTATAAAAGAAATCAGAAACTTATCATCAGATATAAAAATAGAAATACTAACTCCTGACTTTTTAAGAAAAGACGGAGCATTAGATATTATTATTGAATCACAACCGGATGTATTCAACCATAACATTGAAACAACTAGAAACATTTTTAAAACTGCACGACCACTAGGAGATTATAATCGTTCACTCGAAGTTTTGAAATACGTAAAAGAAAATAGTACCATTAAAACAAAATCTGGTTTAATGGTTGGTCTAGGTGAAACTTTTGAAGACATCGAAAATACACTAATTGATTTAAAAAATGTTGGCTGCGATATTCTAACAATCGGTCAATATATTCAACCTTCAAAACAACATTTAGAAGTTAGCAAATACTATACATTAGAAGAATTTGATGAGTTAAAAAAACTTGCAGAAAAAATCGGACTAACAAAACACCAAATTGGTCCATTAGTCCGAAGTTCTTATAATGCTAAATTTTTAAACAATTAATTGGTCGTATTAAGCTTTCCATTCCTTTCTTTCACCAGTGCCTAACTCAGAAGCTTTTGTAACTGCTGGTTTTTGAGATTCTGTTTGCATAGAAATCTTAGGTGAAACAGAGCCTTTTTCTCCAGCATTACCTTTTGTAATACCGTCAATTACAGTATACACATTAGAAGTGATGTCTTTATTCTTATCTTTTTCAGAGTAATATATTACATTAGCTATTTTATACATTGGTTTGTCCTCTGGAGTCTTACCAACATATTCAAAAGTATAAACAGTTCCTTTTCCTTTTTCTTTATTACCTGTATTATCAGTTACTTTAAACATAGTAGGGAATCCATCTTTGTTGTTATTACCAACATCAGATACCTCACCAGTAATATTTAAAGTTTTTATTGTCTTATTAACTGCATCTGCAACAGATGAAGCTTTATTTCCATCACCATTTGGATCTGTTACAGCTCTTGTTCCGTCACCTTTATTAACATTATTAGGATCTACATTTTTATCTTTATCACCATTTTTATCTGGACCTTTTGGATCTGTTGTTATTGTTACAGTATTATTAGTAGGTTGAGTAGTTATTGGTTTATTATTAGACGCAAAGAACGCTGAAACATTGGTAAAATAGTTTTGGAATGGTAATTGGAAACCACCTTGAACTGATGTAGTCTGTGGTTGATTTCTCTTGAATAAAGAAGACATTAACCACATGCCTAAACCTCTAACACCAAAGCCAATACCTGAAGATAAGAATGTAGATTGCCAAGATGGAGCAACATAGCCACCACCTAAGAAAATATTAACATTCTTTTTAGAAGGATAACCTCTAAAGGCATTTTCATATTCACCTTTATCAAGCCAAGAGCCATCGATACCAAACAATTGAGTATCTGTCAATCTAATATTTCCATTATTTTCCCAAGTTGCCCATTCACGGTCACCACTTGCGAAACCACCTCTATCATATGGAGATACTGGATCATATTCTGGAAACATATTACTGGCTCCTTATACTTTATGTACATATATATAAAGTATATATATATTATATAAATTGCTTTTTTTAATTTGTTTTGTAACATTTTTGTTACATAAAAAAAATAAATCAAGCTACTAAAGGGTTTTAGATATAGGATTGTATATTTAAATAAAATAATGTATCATTGTTTTGAGGTGATTTATGAATAATAAAATTGTTGTATTAGAGAGCGAAAAAGAATCTGCAGAATTAATAAAAACTTATATTTCAGAAATTGAAGGCTTAGAATTAGATAAAATATTCGATGATTATGATGAAGGTTTAAAATATTCAACAGATACAATTCCACATATCGTTATTTTATCAGCGACAGAAGACACAGAAAGAAATAATAAAATACTTAACAGACTTGCAGATATTAAAATTAATGTAATAGTTCTTTCAGAAAACTATACAACAAACCTTGTTATTCAAGCTTTAAGATCAGGAGCAAAAGACTTCATATCAAAGCCTATCATCAAAAAAGATTTTATAGCATCAATCAATAAATGCTGCAAGGAAATAGTTAAAACAATCAATAAATCTAATATTATATCAATATTTTCAAATAAAGGTGGAATCGGAAAAACTGCAATTGCAACTAACCTAGCAGTTGAATTTGCAAGACAAACAAGAGAAAAAGTAGTACTTGTTGATTTAAATCTACCATTAGGAGATGTAACAACATTTATAAATATAAAACCATCTGTAACAATTTCATCAGCAATAGAAAATGCAACACACAAGGGAGCGGAAGCAGTTGTAAATGCTTGCAAACAATATAAAAATACTAGTTTATATGTTTTAGCAGAACCTATATATATGGAAGAAAGCCATACAATGACACCTACCCATATATTTAAATTATTTGAATATTTAAGGGAATCTTTTTCATATATATTAGTAGATGTTGGCACAAATATTGATAAAATGAATATGAAGATACTAGAACTATCTGATTTAATTTTATTAGTATCTATAGTAAATTTACCATTAATAAGAAACTGTCAAAGATGTCTTGATTTATTCAATAATTTAGGATTTGATGATAACAAAACTAAAATTATTATAAACAGATATTTAGAAAATGACGAAATAAAAATTGAAGATGTTGAAAAAGTTCTAAACCAAAAAATATACTGGAAGATCCCAAACAACTATTTTACAATTATGTCATCAATCAACAAAGCCATGCCAGTATGTGAAATCAACGAAAACTCGAACGTAACAATCAGTTTTAGTGGTTTAGCAAGTAAATTAACAGAAGATATAATTGCAAAAGACTTTATATCTCAGTAATAACAAGCAAAACAAGACTTATTCCCTGTATTATAAATATAAATACAGGGATATTTAATTGTATTTTTTACAATTAATCACAATAAATTGACCAATATTACTCTAAAACGATTAAATGTACTTATTACACTTTATCCTAAAACACTTTATTTATAAGAGTTTTAAACAAATATTAAATAAGTGTAACAAAAACACTTGACAAAAAATTATATATGTATCATAATATAAGTGTTAAATGAAGTGTAAATCAAACACTTAATTAACAACCGAAACGGAGGCTACTATGAAAGTTGCTAAGATAAATAATTTTAATCATAATATAAAATTTAGAGAAAACGTTGCAAGTGCGACAATGAACAATAGAGATGCAGGTCTTATGATTCAATCTCAAAGTGCAGCTGTTAAATTTGCAAGAGAAAGATATATTGCTCAACAAGCAAACTCAGTTAACTCAAGTCCTATCAAATCATTAGGATACAAGTTATACAGAACATTTGGGTATTTAACCAACCATGAAACTCCAAAAAGCAACAAATCATTAAATGTTGTTGCATAAGTTACACATAATAGATAAATATATTAATTAACAGAACACATAAAACACCAAGTTACTTTTTAATAAAAGTAACTTTTTTTTATGCTTTGGCTAAAATTAATAAAAAACATCAAAGCGTTAATTAATTTTTCCCTCTTTGCCAAATATAATATGCAGGTAATCCAGCCAAAGTAATTAACAAACCAGGAATTGTATATGTTGGCTTAAATATTGTTAAACATATAATAATATAACCTGTTATTAATAGATAAAGTATTGGTATTAAAGTATTTACTTTGAAATTTAGTTCTACATTTCTTTTTCTATATAAAAATAAACCAAACACTGTTATCCAATAGAAAATTAATGTTGTATAAATAACATAATCTAATAGCTGAGTATAATTTCCCCAGAGAACTAATATTGAAACCCATAAACATTGAATCCATAATGCATTATGAGGAACTCTTGTATTTCTATCAATTGCAGCTAGCCCTCTAAAGAAAGATCTATCTTTAGCCATCTTATAATAAACTCTGGATCCTGCAAGTATAATACCATTTGCGCTTCCAAATGCAGAGATCATAATAATCACGGCTGCAATTATTTTACCCCAATGACCAAATATTATAGACATTAGTTGAGCTGCAACAATATCTTCAGGAGCATTTTGAATCAAATTAATTGGGATTGCAGAAACATAAATAGTATTAATTAAAAAATACAATCCTAAAACTAATAAGGAACCTATAAACAATGCTTTAGGAATAGTTTTTTCAGATTCTTTTATATCGCCAGAAACAAAAGTTATATTATTCCATGTAATGGAAGCGAACAAAGCTCCAACTGTCGCCGCCCCAATAACATTAATAGTATCCAAATTAAAGGTTATAGGGATAGAAAAATTAGCACTTAGAGTATGAATATTACATCCAAATAATATACCTAAAACAATTATACCAATCATTGATATTACCTTGGTCACGGTAAATATATTTTGAGTAATTACACCGTGTTTTAACCCTCTTGAATTGATAAATGTTAAAAATACGACAACAAATACCGTAAATAATTTTTGTGTTGATATATGAAATATTCCTAGATGAGATATATATCTATTTGCACTAATAAATGGAATTAAAAGACCAATAAACTTTGAAAAAGCTGTACATACAGCTGCAATAATACCGGTTTGAATAACTAAAAAGGTAGTCCAACCATATAAAAAAGCAACAACATCATTATATATTTGTTTTAAATAAACGTATTGTCCACCTTCTTCAACAATATTTGCAGCAAGTTCTGCAAAAGATAATGCTCCGCACATCGTCACAATAGCTGCAATAATCCATACAAGCATAAGCAAAAGCCCTGATTGAACTTGCCTTGCAATATCTGCGGAAACAATAAATATTCCGCAACCAATCATTGAGCCTGCAACTAGAGATATTGAATCTGATAACGATAGTTTATGTTTGTATGCCATGTATTTAAAATAATACAAACAGAGCTTACATACAAATTTGAACACAAATTGTACGAGAACGATTCTTATTATCAAAATCAATTAATACTATTTGTTGCCAGTGACCTAAAAATAAGATTCCATCTACAACAGGTATAGTTACAGAACTTCCTATAATTGAAGCTAAAACATGGGCATTACCATTACCATCATGCCAAGTTTCATCATGATGATAATTAGCAGCATATGGTGCAATCTTATCTAATACTTCAGGTAAATCTTTTAATAACCCAGGTTCATACTCAATTGTTGTTATTCCTGCAGTACTACCTGCAACAGAAACAATTACAGTAGCATTTTTTATAGGATGACAGTTTAAACAATTTTCAACCTTTTTTGTAATATCGACAATATCAGTATGTCCCTCTGTATTTACAGTAAACATTTCATTTACAACACCCATGATGAAACTCCTTAAATCTTAATGGAGTTATCATAACACAAAAATACTCTTATGAGTGCGCTAAATAGAAGCACCTAAACCATTTTTTATTTTATCTAAAGCTTTCTTACTTCCGGCAGTTTCTCTTGCATACTGCTCAACAAAACTTATTGACTCTACATCTCTTGCAATTGCGTCTTGCAAACATATAATGTCATCCGGTTTTAATTTTTGAATAATTGCATCTTCATTTCCGTTATTTACTTGTTTTAATAAATTTTGAGACTTTGCATCAAAGCCAGGGAAATCATGTTTCATGTAATACCACTTATGGAATTGATGAATTAAATAATAAATATCAATCTCTTTATCATCTAATATAAACATTGCATCAGATTTAAACGATATCTTTTTAAAGATAACAAAATTAAAAATAAAAGCCTTTAATCCTGAATAAGCAGGAATTAAACCGGGTTCTTCACCTACAAGTTCAAGATTTTTCTTAGCATTAGACAGCTTATAAACCTTTGTCTTATGCTTAATTATATAATCAATCAACAAAGAGGAATCATTTTTATTACATTTTAAAATGGACTTAATTTCGTTATTTAATTGTGTTTTCTTCTCTTCTATCTTAACGTTAACAACTACTGAACAACCTTTTGATTGATTCTTTAAGTGTTTTTTATTTTTATTTAAGAATAAATTTAAACGCATTGTTAATACTTGTTCTTGGCATTTCAACAAAAACAAGCTTGCTTTTTTAAACACATTTATAAAACTTATGATTCCCATACATATATAAAGTTTTTCACTCGTAAATTATTGACAAAGTTGTAACATTTTTTTATATTACCAACATAGTATATACAACTGGTTATTATAATTAATTACAAATTAAATTATTTTAGAACTATAAAGGAGGCACTAAATGAATAAAAACATCGCAATAATACTTGCAATATTAATCTTACCTATATGTTTTTACTACTATCTTGACAAATCTCAAGTTGCATCTGCAAATAAAATTAATAACAACCAACCTTCTGTTATAAAATTTTCATCAGATATGTGTAGTGAATGTCAAAAAATGGATAAAGTAGTAAATCAAGTTTATCCAAAATATGCGAATAAAATAACATTAGTAAAAGTTCCAGTTCAAAAGCAAACAAAAGAAAATTTAGCTTTAATTAAAAAATACAATGTTACTCTAGTTCCAACACTTATATTCCAAAAAAGCAATGGACAAACTATGTCTAAATTCGAAGGTGCTATGAGTAATGCAGAATTTGAAGGCTATTTAAAAAGGTTATTAAATGAATAATTTATATGATATTTTTACAACAACACTTAATGCAAGTAATGCTAAAATAATTTTACTTTTAGTATCGTTTTTGGGAGGGGTAGTTGCATCAATCTCACCTTGTTCGCTTGCAATGTTACCAGTAGTCATAGGTTACATCGGAGGTTATGCAAACCAACCTCTATCAAAAACAGTTGTACAATTATTTTCATTCATCATCGGTACTGCAATTGTGTTCTCAACAATTGGAATAATCTGTGCTTTAACAGGTAAAGTTTTTGTTTCAATTGCAGGAAACTATTTTATGCTAATAATTGCAGCAATACTTATGATTATGGGACTAAATCTTATTGGGATTCTAGATATGCAAATCCCGAGCCTAATTAACAAAATCCCACAATCAAAAGGAAATAGTATTTTCTTGTATCCTATGCTGCTAGGTGCAACATTTGCAATTGCAGGGACTCCTTGCTCTACACCTATTCTTGCAGGCATTATGAGCGTAGCATCAGTATCAAGCAATATAATTATTGCAATTTCGATGTTATTTTTATTTTCTATTGGCCAAGGTATTATTCTTGTAATTGCAGGAATATTTACATCTTTAATAAAACAATTTGGAAAAGTAATTGAATTTTCTGAATTATTATTAAAAATAAGTGGTTTTATTCTTATATTAGCATCTTTATATTTCTACTATGAAATTTTTATACCATTCTTTGTAAATTAAACTAAATTAATCAATTCTTGGATAGTTGTATCATAATCAACTTTTAAATCAGTTGCCTGACACAAGAATTGATTAATTTTATCCATTTTTGCCAATGCTTCATCACACATAGGATCCGAACCTTTTACATAAGCCCCGATATTTATTAAATCTTCATTTTTACGATAAACAGCAAGTAAATTTCTTATTTTCCCAGCTGCATCTCTGTGCTCTTTGGTAGTAATATCAGGCATTACCCTACTTAAAGACTGTAAAACATCAACCGCAGGATAATGATTTCGATGTGCTAATTCCCTAGATAATACAATGTGACCGTCTAAAATACTTCTAGCAGTATCAGATACTGGTTCATTAAAATCATCACCTTCGACTAATACTGTATATAAGCCGGTAATTGTACCTTTATCATTATTTCCAACTCTCTCCATTAATTTAGGCATTAATGCAAATACAGAAGGTGTATAACCTCTTGTTGCTGGTGGTTCTCCAACTGCTAGACCAACTTCACGTTGCGCCATTGCAATACGAGTAACACTATCAAGCATAAATAAAACGTCTTTACCCTTATCTCTAAAATACTCAGCAATTGTAGTAGCAACAAATGCAGCTTTTATCTTAACCAAAGAAGGTTGTTCTGAAGTTGCAGCAATAACAATCGAACGTTTCATACCTTCAGGCCCAAGTATTTCTTCAATAAATTCTCTAACCTCACGACCACGTTCACCTATTAAAGCAATAACATTTAAATCTGCAGTTGTATTTTTTGCAATCATACCAATTGTCGTACTTTTACCAACACCAGATCCTGCAAAAATACCTAAACGTTGTCCCTTACCTACAGTCACAAAACCATCTATTGAACGTAATCCTAAAGATAAAGCTTCATCTATCCTCTTTCTTTTCAATGGATTTATTGCTGGTGCATATATAGAACGGGTATCAAAACAGTTTATAGGACCTAAAGTATCAATTGGATTACCTAAGCCATCAAGAACCCTACCCAATAATTGTTCCCCAACTGAAACTCTTAAAGAAGATCCGGTATTAACAACGATTGCTCCAGGTTGAATACCCTCCATTGAACCTAAAGGCATCAATAAAATTCTATCTTCTTTAAAACCAACAACCTCAGCCCATACAGGTTGAGAATCGTGAGTATTATATATATAACACAAATCTCCAATAGAAGACTTTGGTCCATCCGCTTCTATTATTAGACCTATAATCTCTATAATTTTCCCAATTTCTTTCAGCGGATTAACACTATTAATAATATTAAGGCATTTATCCTTGTTGAACGTCATCTGTTATTCCATTAATTAATCTTGCAGCTATTTCATCTATTTGAGAGGATATACGGCTATCAACCCTCGATAATGGAGTAGAAACGATTGTCCCATCAACAGATAAAGCACAATCTTCTATAATTTTTATATTTTTTATCTGAGATATTTCCTGCTTAAACTCTTCCGATAAATTTATAATATTTTGTACTAATTGAGGATTTACAATTATTGTAACTTCTTCTTTATCCTTTAATTGGTTAATTGCTGAAATTGTAATTTCTTTTAGCATATTTTCATCAAATTTTGCAGTTGTAATTTTTCTTGCGATTGCTATAACTAATTCAACAATATCCATATCAGCTGATTTAACAATATTATGTTTTAATTCAAAAGAAGTAGCAGCAAGTGTCTCTAAAGATCTTACAGAAGTAATAGCATCTTCTCTAAATTTATTTAAACCATCGTCTAAACCCTTTTGAAAACCCTCATTATAAGCATTTTTTGCAATTTCTTCTGTTTTTAACTTAATATTATTTTGTTCATCTTCAGCTTGCTTTATAATATTTAATGCTTGGTTCTTTGCATTTTCAATAATCTGATGTCCTTTTTCTTCCGCATCTTTAATTAATAAGCCAGCTCGAATCTTAATATTATCAGCTTCTTTTTTTGCCTCTTCTAAAAGCCTACGTTTTTCTTCTTCTACATCATTTAACAAAGACTCTACTTTTGCCTCATACTTACTAATTGAACTATTAGTTAGAGGCAAAACATAGTTATCACCAATTTTTACATTTTTATTAGTAATTCTACTCAATTAACTCATCCTCTGCATTACCACGAGAAATTGTAATTTCGCCAGATAATTCTAAGGCTCTAATGGTAGCAACAATCTTAGATTGTGCATCCTGAACTTCTCTCGCCCTTACAGGACCTAAGTACTCAATATCTTCTTGTAACATTGCTTGAGCACGTTCTGACATATTCCTAAATATCTTATCTTTAATTTCTTCTTTAGTACCCTTCATTGACAATGCTAATTCTCGAGAATCAACTTCACGTAAAACTCTTTGAATAGCTCTATCATCAAGAATAACAATATCTTCGAATACAAACATCAAATCACGAACACTTTGAGCAAGAATTGCATCTTTTGCTTCTAAGAATTCCATAATATTCTTTTCAGTAAATCTATCACAATGGTTCATAATACTTGCTAAGTATTCTACACCACCAGCTTTTGAAAAATCATGAACAACAAATGTTGAGAATTTCTTTTCTACTACATCTTCAATTTCAGATAATATCTCAGGGTTTGTTGTATTCATTTCAGCAATTTTCATTGAAACCTGAGTTTGAACCTTATTAGGTAAAGCAGCTAAAATTTGTGCAGACAACGCAGGTTTTAAATATGCCATAATTAATGCTAATAACTGAGGATTTTCACCTGAAAATGTCGTTGCAAATTGGCTTGGATCTACATCATTTAAGAAATAGAATGGATTAGTATTAATCATTGCTCCTAACTTATCCATCATTTCTGCAGCTTCATCAGGACCATAAGCATTAGCCAATAACTTTTTAGCATACTCAGTACCACCAGTTGCAATTAAATTACTAGCCTTAAATACTGTTCTGAATTCATCTAATAAAACATTAAGTTCTTCATCTGGAACCTTATTCAAATTTGCAATATCTAATGTAATCTGTTCCAAAATATTTGGATCTGTAATGTGTTTTAAAACCTCTGTAGCTGTTTCTGCTCCAAGTAAAATTAATAATGCTGCTACTTTTTGAGAAGGTCTCAACAATTTTTGTGTTGAATCTTTTACCTTAACTTGATTTCGCCCATTTTTTAAATCTTGATTATTTAATGGTGCAGGAGCTGAATTTCCTTGAGCCATTTTACTATATTCCTCTTCTATTCTTTAATATATGACATCAATACTTTTGCTGCAGCTTCTGGATCTGCAAGTATTGCCTCATTTAACGTATTTATACTTTGTTCTTGTTTTGAAATTTCTATATCTTTATAAGATGCTTGTGTATCATCACCATAAAAATCCAATGAGCCATATTGAGAATCTGACAACCCTCTAATTTTATCAATTTTAGCAGCTATAGAATCATCTGGATCTAATGGATCAATTGCTAACTCATCATCTTCTGCATCATCTAGTATATTTTGTTGTATTTCATAGTGTGGAAGTCTTGATATCAAGTTCTTTAACAATGTAATTGCAACAAGACCTAAAATTAAAACAACAATTGATGGTCCTAATTTTACAGCTAAATAATTGAACAATGTTTCTTTTGCATTCTTTTTCTCTAAAGCTTCTTGATTTTTCTTATCTTCTGCTAAAGCTTCAAATTGAAGACCTGAAACGGTTATCACATCACCTCTATCGTAATCAACACCAGCAGCAGACAATACTAAATTTTGCAATTCATCTTTTTCAGCTTTAGTCAAAATTTTGTTTACAGCTACTGCAATTGTAAGTCTTTTTATAGTACCTGGTGCATATACGATATGTTTAACTTCTTTAGAAACGCTATAACTTGTAGAACTCTTTTCTTTTGCATAGTTTAAATTTTTATTTGGAACCCCAGCATTCGGATTTTGAGGTTGTTGAGCATTCTGGCTATTTGGATTTTCATAATTCTCTATTTCACTTTGAGTGCTTGTTAAAACCCCTTCCCCTTTTTCATCTAATGGAATATATCTTTCAATAGTAGCTTTTGCTGAATTAAAATCGATATCAGCATTTACTTGAACAGAAACATTTCCACGTCCTACAATTTCTTCAAGTACAGATGTTATTTTCTTAGCAGCTTCTTTTTCAACACCCGCCTTGAAAGATTCCATATCATTTGAATTTTTTGAAGTTTCATCAGATAAACTATTACCAAACTGATCAGTAATAAATACTTTTTCTGGGGTTAATCTTGGTACAGAGTAAGCAACAAGATTTTTTATTGCTTTTACTTGTGAAGATTTTAATTTATAACCGGGATCTAAAATCAACATTACTGATGCTGATGGAATTTCATCTTTATCTTCAAAAATTGAACGTTCAGGTTGAGCTAATTGAACTCTTACACTCTTTACACCTTCCATTTTTTCTATTGAACGAGTTAATTCGCCTTGGAATATTCTCTGTTTAGTTAGATTATTTTTAAAATCAGTAGAACCTAATTGCATATTATCTAGCAATTCAAAGCCTGGATTAGAATTCTGAATTAAATCATTCTCTGCAACATAAACACGCATTTCGTCTCTTTGACTTGCAGGAACTAAAATTGTCTTCTTATCATCTGTCAATTTATAAGAATAGCCATTTTTCTTTAAATTTTCTGTAATACTCAATACATCAGCTTCAGCTAAATCAGAATATAAAACAGTTAAATCAGGTTCAAAAGATTTAACAATAAAAAAAGTAGACAATACAACTGTTACAAATAATAGCACTATCAAGCCAAAACGCTGCGGAACATTTAAACCTTTCCACAACTTTTTCATATCATTAAAAAGTAATTGAAAATAATTAGAATTCATATTTAAAAATTAATCCTCACCCGATTATATACTACCATGATAATACATTACATATCAGTACATTTCAAGAATGTTAAGGAATTTTAACTCAATAAAATTATGAAAATTTGGGATTTTCAAAAAAAATTTACAAAACCATGATAATTTCTTAATATTTCGATTTAAAAATATATAAATAGTTGTAATCGGAGCATATTTGAGATACCTTTAAATTATATAGTTTACATAGTTATAGCGAGGAAGATTATTTAATAAGGAGGATCTTTATGCCAAAAAAAACTATAACAGTTGATGGTAACTACGCTGCAGCGCACGTTGCTTATGCGCTAAGTGAAGTATCAGCAATTTACCCAATCACTCCTTCATCAACAATGGGTGAATGGATTGATGAATGGGCTTCTCAAGGTAAGAAAAATATCTGGGGAAAAGAAGTAAAAGTAGCAGAAATGCAATCTGAAGCAGGTGCTGCAGGTGCAGTTCACGGTTCACTTGCTGCTGGTTCTTTAACTTCTACATACACTGCATCTCAAGGTTTATTATTAATGATTCCTGTTATGCACAAAGCTGCTGGTGAAATGTTACCTCACGTTATTCACGTTTCAGCAAGAGCATTAGCTGCTCAATCATTAGCAATTTTTGGTGACCACACTGACGTTATGGGTTGCCGTAATACAGGTTATGCAATGTTAGCTGCAAACTCTGTTCAAGAAGAAATGGATTTAGCTTTAGTTGCACACTTAGCAACTTACAAAGCAAAAGTTCCTTTCCTTCAATTCTTTGATGGATTCAGAACATCTCACGAAGTTCATAAAATTGAAGAAATTTCTTACGAGGATATTGCTAAATTAGTTGAACCAAAATATATTGAAGAATTCAGACAAAGAGCACTTCGTCCAGAAGCTCCTGTTTGTAAAGTTGGTGCTCAAAACACTGACGTATACTTCCAAGGACGTGAAACTGTTAATAAATACTATGAAGCAGTTCCTGATATCGTTCAAGAATATATGGATAAAGTTGCTGCTGTAACAGGCAGACAATACCACCCATTCGATTATGTTGGTGCTCCAGATGCTACTGATGTAATCGTTGCTATTGGTTCTGGTTGTGAAACTATTGAAGAAACAATCAACTACCTAAATGAAAAACGTGGTACTAAATATGGTTTAGTTAAAGTTAGATTATACAGACCATTTGATGTTAAGAGATTCAATGAAGCATTACCTTCATCTACTAAGAGAATCGTTGTTCTTGACAGAACAAAAGAACCTGGTTCAATTGGTGAACCATTATACTTAGATGTTGTTGCTGCTTTAGAAAACAAAGACATCAGAGTAATTGGCGGACGTTATGGTTTATCTTCTAAAGAATTTACACCATCTATGGTTCTTGCTATTTACAAACATTCAGAAAACAATGGTTTCCACGGATTTACAGTAGGTATTAACGATGATGTAACTAACAAATCATTAAAAATTGAAGAACACATCGTTACTGAACCAGAAGGAACTACAAACTGTATGTTCTGGGGCTTAGGTTCTGACGGTACTGTTGGTGCTAACAAAAACTCAATTAAAATTATTGGTCAATATACAGACAAAGATGCTCAAGCATACTTTGCTTATGACTCTAAAAAATCATTTGGTGTAACTGTTTCTCACTTAAGATTTGGTGATCAACACATTAAATCTACATATCTAATCACTGCACCAGATTTCGTATCTTGCTCAGCTCACGCTTATATCGGAAGATACGACTTATTAAGAGGTATTAAAGAAGGCGGTACATTCTTATTGAACAGTCCATATTCAAAAGAAGAAGCTTTCGCTCACTTAACAAGAGATATGCAAGAAACTATCATCAACAAGAAAATTAAATTCTACAATGTTGATGCTGAATCATTAATTAAACAACAACCTGGTCTTAGAGGTAAAGGTGCTAACACTGTTATGATGGTAGCATACTTCAAAGTTTCTGGAATCATTCCTTTTGAACAAGCTTTAGAAGGTATGAGAGAAATGACTAAGAAAACCTTCAAGAAAAAAGGCGATGATGTTGTAAATATGAACTTAGCATTAATCGATGCAGCAGTTGATGCTTGTGAAGAAGTACCAGTTCCATCTTCTTTAGACGGTGTTGCTTGTGCTCCTGAAGTAAAATTAATTTCAGATGATGCAGACGATTTCGCTAAGAAAATCATTGAACCATCAATGAGACAAAAAGGTGATGATATCCCAGTTTCTGCAATGTCAGTAGACGGTGTTATCCCAACAGGTACTGCTTGTTTAGAAAAACGTGGTATCGCTCCTCGTGTTCCACATTGGAATTCTGAAAACTGTATCCAATGTGGTATCTGTGCATCAGCTTGTCCACACGCTGCAATTAGAACTAAATTAGCAGAAAAAGACAGCTTAAAAGATGCACCAGCTTCATTCAAAACAATTGATGCTAAACCAAACGCTAATGGTGAACAATTCAAAGTTCAAGTATATTGCGAAGA